>CAZFMU010000249.1:0-2693 GCA_964520165.1 uncultured Salinarchaeum sp.
ATCCCGTACCCCCGGCGGAACAGCCAGACATCGACAGCGATCACAACCGCGGTCGCTCCGGAGAGGACAATCAGCGCCAGTCGCGGATCAACATCAGCGTAGCCAAGGAAGCCATACCGGACCCCATTGACCATGTACACCATCGGATTCAACAGCGAGAGCGTCCGGTAGAGTGGCGGCAACACCTCAAGTGAGTAGAACACCCCGCCGAAGAACACCAGTGGTCGGACAATGAACTGGGTCATCACCGTCAGGTAATCGAAGTCCCGCGCCCAGAGCCCGCCGATGACCCCCAGGGCCGCGAACAGTGTTGCGATGACCAGCATGAACGCGAGCAAGTACAGCGGCTCGGCCAGCGCGATTGACCGGTTGGTCAGGACGACAAACACCAGTCCGATACCCGCGATGATCCCACCGACAATGAGTCCGCGTAACGCGGAGGCGACGACATACGCCGTGACGAACATCCAGTGGGACAACGGCGAAATAATGACCGTCTCGATGTACTCGTTCCACCGGCCGTGAAAGATTGAGAATGAGGCGTTCTCGAAGGCGTTCGAAATCGTCCCAAGGACGATCAGTCCCGGCAGGAGGAAGACGATGTAATCGAAGCCGGCAATCTGGTCGATCCGCCCACCGAGAATGACGCCGAAGACCGCGAAGTACAGCACGTTCGTGATCATTGGCGGAACGAACGTGTTCCGAGGGCGACGGATATATCGGAGGATCTCCCGGCGCAACAGCGTCCGCAACCCGACCAGACTTCCGGCGTCTCGTCCTGTCGCCGTCCGGGTCTCGGTCCCGAGGAGCGTGCCGGTCTCGGTGCCGCCATCCGGCCGCCGTCGCTCATCGCTCATGCTCGGCCCTCCGCGGGGCGTGTCATATCGACGAAAACCTCCTCAAGGGACGCCCGTCGGATGTCCACGGCAGTCACTGTATGCCCCGCCGCCTCAAGCGTCCGGAGCACGTCGGGAACGAGTTCGCTTCCCCCCCGAGCGGTGACCAGCAGACGACCGTCGGCTAGCTCCGTGTCAACGACGCCCGGGAGCTCTAGTGTCGGTGGTGTCGCCGGGGGATCCGCCAGCCCGATTTCGAGGGTGTCGGTCCCACGGTTGGTCAGCTCCGACGGCGTTGCCACCTCGACCTTCCGCCCCTGATCGAGGATCGCCACCCGATCACAGAGCCGCTCGGCCTCCTCGATGTAGTGGGTTGTCAACAGAATGGTCGTTCCGGCGGCGTTCATCTCCTCGATAATCTCCCAGAGGTCGTGCCGAAGCTGGACGTCAACGCCCGCGGTCGGCTCATCGAGAATCAACAACTCCGGGCCCGAGACCAGCGCCCGGGCGAGCAAAAAACGACGCTTCATACCGCCGGAGAGGCGGTGAAACCGGGTGTCGGCCTTCTCCGCGATACCGACCATCTCAAGGGCGGCCTGGGCCCGTCGCTCGGCCGTCGGCCGGTCGAAGCCGTGATAGCCCGCCTTGTGCTCAAGCACCTCCTGGATTGGGAAAAACCGATCAACGTTGTACTCCTGTGGGGCCAGCCCGATCCGGTCGCGGACCGTCCGGTAGTCCGCAACGACATCGTGGCCGAATACCTCCGCGCGCCCACCGGTCGCCTGGACCAGCCCGACGAGAATATTGATAAAGGAGGTCTTGCCGGCCCCGTTGGGACCGAGAAGCCCAAAGAACTCGCCGGACTCGACGGTCAACGAGAGGCCATCGAGCGCCTGCACATCGCCGTATGACTTCTTGAGATCTCGAACGCGGATCGCGGCCGTCATTACCCAGTTTCAGGGGCCTCGGCCGATTAAGACCGTCGCACTGAGGCGGCCGTCAGTCCTCTGCGTACTACCAGATCACCCACGCGGTCACCGGCCAGCGATCCATGGATCGAACGCTCGTTCGGGCGGAGTCCGTGTCCGAGGCCGCTGTCCCTGACGATGCCATCGTGATTGACCGCCTCGATCGACCCAGTAAGCGCGTGTGTACGATTCTCTATATCGACGCCGTTCAGGGTGAGAAGGCGTTGCGATCAGAGTTGCTCAACGGAGACGCCTACGTCCTGCGGCTGCCGGCCGAACAGCAGGGTCAACTCGGCACCGGAATGCTCGATGGCCGCGTTGTGACTATCGGCGACGCGGACAATCAGGCATACTGGATCCGGACGACGCGCGAGCAGATCGTTGAGCCCGCTCACACGGTTGTTGCCATTGAGGTTGCTGCCGACCGCAAGACGTTCCGCGATGTCGTTTTCGCCACCCGGATCGATGTCACGCTCAGTCCGTTTACGCTTTCTGAGGCCGTGCGAACCCGCCTAGAACGGACGATTCGTACGCACACCCACACGGAGACGAAACCGCTTTCTGACGCGTTTGAACAGCTTCTCACAATACTTGAGCTCACGCGGTCCGCCGATGAGTGGCGGTGGCTCTTTTATGACGATCGGCTTTATGAGTACGCGCTCTTTGTCTCTGAGCCATCGTAGTCGTCCTCACACCTCCAGCTTGAGGATCGAACTGCGGATGCTCCGGGGCTTCGAACGAGCAGCCATACCTATCGGAGAGTGGGACACTGTCTATATACCCAAGAGCCGCCGAGGTATGACCGGACGGGTGCAGTTTGATCATACGTGGAAACCAGAATGTCATAGAACGGTTGTCCCACCAGTCCTTCGATCCTTCGTCGCTCAGT
>CAZFMU010000250.1:0-2682 GCA_964520165.1 uncultured Salinarchaeum sp.
GCGAAGGTTCGACGGGCAACCTCGCGGGTTGGCGTCTGGCTCATATCACATCGACCTCGCTTTGATCAGCGTTGTCTCGACATCGTCGGCTGCATCGAGCGCTTCGAAGTCCTCGACCAGCAGGTACCGGCCGAGAACAGGTCCCTCGACCCGGTAATACCGCCCCAGAATCGACGACCGCATCTCCTCGATGACGACGGTCGTATCGAGTGCGTCCATCGCCATATCCTTGGCCTCCTCAAGGGCGATTCCGGTCAACGCCTCGGTGGCCTCGCGGTCGAAGATGACCTCGTGGGCGTCGCGACCGTCGTCGAGAACACCCTTAATCCGGAGGTCAAACTCACCGTCGACATCGCCGTGTTCCGAACACCGCCCGTTTTGGAGCACCCGGGTGCAGTCGGGTTCGGGACAGCGCTTGATTAGCCCCGAACCGGACTGGATGTCGATCAGGGCCCCCTCGACGGTCTCGGTGTCCTCACCGACATCGATGTCCGTTTCGAGTCGGTCGATCGTCGTCGTCCGGTTGAGTTTCACCGAAAAACGGCCCTGGTACTCGTCGGTCACGACGTTCTGGAGCCGATAGGCAGCTCCCTCCTCAAGAGCCGGGAGATCGGATTTGGCCCACTTGGTGAACTTGATCGTTCCCGTGGGATCACCAAGGAGTCCGACCTGTGCGACGGCGTCGCTCCGGGGCTCCCAGAGATCAACAACCGTTGCCTCTACGGTGATCCACTGCTCTGGTGCGTCGACATCGGCGATTGCGGTGGCTTCGTTGTCGTCATCAAGGTCGTCGCGGTCGATACCGGCGCGATCAAGATAGTGGCTTACGACACTCCGACGGGCCTCCTCGACGGGTACGTTGTACTCGCCGACGAGTGTCTCAAGTCGGGATGCGATATCCTCAGTCGACACGTCGAGGTGATCCGCGAACTGGTCACGGATGTCCTCGGCATGCGCGTGTAAATCAGTCTCGCTCATGGTTGCCTGCCTCCGCGTGTGTGTCCAATGGGAGGCACCTAGCGGTTGGGACTCATTCTACATAAGGATGTGTGACAAGGGATTTCGGCGTGTCAGACCGTCTCCGAGGGGACTCAGATACCCGCGCTGTGGTGGCGTCTGAGTCGAAACAGTTGCTGGGCGTGGGACTGCTTGGCGAGGAGGACTTCCTCAAGCGACGGTGGATTCCGGACGTTCATCCGATCAAGGACGGGTTCAGGGACCACCAGTGTGTCCGCGGGAACACCAGCGTCAGCGTCGACCGCGAGATGGGTGCGATCAAGTTTCATCACCGGTGGCACCGTGCCATCGTAGTACTCCTCGTTGATCCGTTCGTGCTGACGGCGATGGATCAGGGCCCGATCGCCGTCACCGGGTTCGACGTACAGTCGGCCCAGGTAGTAGCCGCCGGAAAACGGTTCGAACATGCGGTACGCTCACATACAGCAGGAGCGACGGTATAAATCTTCCTGCGGTACCGCGGTCACAGCGAGACTGCCGCCATGGCGATCATCGAGCTCATCATGAGGAAGGCAAACAGGACCGCGATGAGTTGACTTCTGGTCAGCCCAAGCATGTCTTGGATATAGGATGCCGGGACGCATAAAACGTTCTGAGCTGTGGGAGGCAAAACCATGAGTGTGAGGGCACTCAATGAAGGGATATGAACATCGGAGTCATCGCGGACATCCACGGCAACAAGCCGGCGCTTGAGGCCGTCTTGGAGGCGATGCCGCCGGTCGACACCATCGTCAATGCGGGCGATATCGTCGGATACAACCCCTGGCCGGCGGACTGTGTCGCGCACATTAGAGAACGGGAGATTCCAACCGTCATGGGAAACCACGATCGAGCTGTCGCCGCCGGATCGACGTTCCGGTTCAACGAGCTGGCCAAAGCGGGCGTCGAGCACGCGCGCACCCAGCTTGATGACGACCAACGGGCATGGCTTGGGGAGCTCCCGGATCGCGATCAGGTGCTTGATGGACGTCTCCGAATCGTCCACGGTCACCCCGAAGATCCCGACCGATACACGTATCCGGCCGAGTTTAGTCCGGAGTTACTGGACGATGAAGCGGTGCTGGTGATGGGACACACGCACGTCCAGCATGCCGAGACCTATCCGGAGGGGATCGTCGTCAATCCCGGAAGCGTCGGCCAGCCGCGCGACGGCGATCCACGGGCAGCCTTCGCAGTTGTCGATCCGACAGCCCATGAGGTCGAGCTGCACCGCGTAAGCTACGACATTGATCGGGTCATCGACGCAGTTGAGGAGGCGGGGTTACCGAAGCGGATCGGGACACGGCTGCTCGAAGGGCAATAGCGAAGAGCATCAATCCGAGTGGATCAGAACTGTCCCTGAACGATCTCAAGGGTGTCCTCGCGGTCGTCCCAGTCGACGAAGACAGCAATCGAAGTGGCGCTTGTGATCAGGTCCCGGATGTCGATCCGGGCCTCGGCGATAGGATCGACGATCTCGCGGAGAACACCGGGGCGATCGGGCAGTTCACCGCCGGTAATCCGGATGACAGCCACGTCCTCGGTGACCGTGATACTCGAGAGTTGATCCTGATCAACAACCTCGGCGTGCAACACTGTTTCGGCCCGTTCGGCCGCTTCGGCGTCGACATAAAAGGTAATCGAGTCCATTCCCGAGGCAACGGCGTCAACGTTGATGTCCTCGTC
>CAZFMU010000251.1:0-2660 GCA_964520165.1 uncultured Salinarchaeum sp.
CGGCGGCTCGGCTGAACCCGTCATCACACGGGGCTCAGTGCGGGGGTAGAGTCCTCGTCATCGCCGCCAGTACTGGATCTATCGAGGGACGGCAAAGGGCTGCTGGACCGGGACTGGAGAAATATTTATATATTTGAAGCACTAACCTAAGGTTAAGATGAGTCAAACCCAGCGGATCGAGATTGATGGACGGTCGGCGCGTGTCATCGACACCGACGACGGCCAGACGGTCGTCCTCGACCTCGGAGCGGACGTCAACGGGTCAGTCGAGGTGCTCGGGGAGACGGTCCTCGTGGTCACCGACGGCGACCAGCACGACATCGATCTCGGGGTCCCCATTGAGCGAGCGTATCTTAACAATGGGATCCTGACTATTGAGTACGGTGGTCAGGTATGAAGCTCACAGTCCGACCGCTCAAACAGAAAGACGCCGGCCGCGGTCTCGCCGCCATCGATCGGATGTCGATGGAGGAACTCGGCGTCGAGAACGGCGATTACGTCCTGTTGTCCGGCACCGACGACAATCGTGCCGTCGCGCGAGTCTGGCCGGGATATCCCGAGGACCGCGGCAAGGGCGTCGTCCGGATCGACGGCCGACTTCGTAAACAGGTCGGCGTCAGCGTCGACGATCAGGTCACAATCGAGCCAGCGGACGTCAAGCCCGCCAAGAGCGTGACCGTGGCACTTCCGCAGAACCTCCGGATCCGAGGGAACATCGGCCCACTTGTCCAAGACAAGCTCAGCGGCCGGGCGGTCACCGAGGGACAGACCGTGCCGTTCCCGCTGTCCTTCGGGCCGCTGTCGGGATCAGGCAAGTCCGTCCCGATCAAGATTGCCGCGACCGATCCAAGTGGTACGGTTGTCATCACCGACTCGACGGAGGTCACCGTCAGCGAGACGCCGGCCGAACAGATCGGTCAGCCGACGGGCTCCGGCCCCGAGGGAGTGCCCAATGTCACCTACGAGGATATCGGTGGTCTTGAGCGCGAGCTTGAGCAGGTCCGGGAGATGATCGAGTTGCCGATGCGCCACCCCGAGCTGTTCAGCCAGCTGGGAATCGAGCCGCCGAAGGGGGTGCTCCTCCACGGCCCGCCGGGCACCGGCAAGACGCTCATGGCCAAGGCCGTCGCCAACGAGATCAACGCGCATTTCCAGACGATCTCCGGGCCGGAGATCATGTCGAAGTACTACGGCGAGAGCGAGGAGCAACTCCGGGAGGTCTTCGAGGAGGCCGAAGAGAACGAGCCCGCAATCGTCTTCATCGACGAGATCGACTCGATCGCCACCAAGCGCGGCGAGACCCAAGGCGATGTTGAACGCCGGGTCGTCGCCCAGCTCCTCTCACTGATGGACGGTCTTGAGGAGCGCGGCCAGGTGACCGTCATCGCCGCGACCAACCGGATCGACGACATCGATCCGGCGTTGCGCCGTGGCGGTCGCTTCGACCGCGAAATCGAGATCGGCGTGCCAGACAAGGCCGGCCGTCGGGAGATCCTGCAGGTCCACACCCGCGGGATGCCACTGGCTAAGAGTGTCGACCTCGATGAGTACGCCGAGAACACCCACGGCTTCGTCGGCGCGGACATCGAGAGCCTCACCCGCGAGGCGGCGATGAACGCGCTTCGACGGATTCGCCCCGAGATTGACCTCGAAAGTGACGAGATTGACGCCGACGTACTGGATTCGTTGCAGGTCACTGAGGCCGACTTCCGGGAGGCGCTGAAAGGGATCGAACCCTCCGCCCTCCGCGAGGTGTTCGTTGAGGTCCCCGATGTGAGTTGGGACGATGTCGGCGGGCTCGCCGACACCAAAGAGCGGCTCCGGGAGACCGTCCAGTGGCCCCTTGAGTATCCCGAGGTGTTCAGCGAACTGGACATGCAGGCCGCCAAGGGCATCCTACTGTACGGCCCACCGGGCACCGGCAAGACCATGCTCGCAAAGGCCGTCGCCAACGAGAGCCAGTCGAATTTCATCTCGGTGAAAGGCCCTGAGTTGCTCAACAAATACGTCGGCGAGTCCGAGAAGGGCGTCCGCGAGATCTTCAGCAAGGCTCGCGAGAACGCCCCCACGGTGGTCTTCTTCGACGAGATCGACGCCATCGCCACCGAACGGGGCCAGGGAGCCGGTGACAACAACGTAACCGAGCGCGTTGTGTCCCAGCTCCTCTCGGAACTCGACGGCATCGAGGAGATGGAGGATGTCGTCGTGATCGCCACGTCGAACCGTCCGGATCTGATCGATAACGCGCTATTGCGACCCGGGCGGCTTGACCGGCACATCCATGTGCCCGTTCCCGACGAGGCGGCACGGCGGCGGATCTTCGAAGTCCACACCCGTGACAAGCCGCTTGCCGACGATGTCGATCTCGACAAACTTGCGGCCGACACCAAGGGCTACGTTGGCGCTGACATTGAGGCGGTCGCTCGCGAGGCGGCCATGGAGGCCAGCCGCGAGTTCATCAACTCGGTCTCGCCCGATGAGGTGGCCGAGAGTGTCGGTAACGTCCGAATCAACCAGGCGCACTTCGAGGCGGCACTAGAGGAGGTCGGCGCAAGCGTGACTGACGAGGTCCGCGAGCGCTACGAGGAGATCGAACAACAGTTCACGCGGAGCGAGCCAGAGACGGTCGACCAGCAGCTCGGCCGGACGTTCCAGTAACA
>CAZFMU010000252.1:0-2660 GCA_964520165.1 uncultured Salinarchaeum sp.
CTAACCGGCCCAACAGGCGCGATCAGTCGTGACGGAAACACCGCATCCCCGTAAACGCCATCGCCATGTCGTGTTCGTCCGCGGCGGCGATGACCTCCTCGTCATTGACTGATCCGCCCGGCTGGATCACCGCCTCGATGCCGGCCTCGGCGGCCGCCTCAATCCCGTCGGGGAACGGGAAGAAGGCATCCGAGGCGAGGACGGCCCCCGCTGCTGACTTTCCGTCGGCGTCGGCTGCGGCCTTGCGTTTGGCGATCTCGACGGCGTCGACCCGCGAGACCTGACCGGCGCCGATCCCGACGGTCTCGGTTCCACTGGCGATCAGGATGGCGTTGGATTTGACGTGTTTGATCGTCTGCCAGGCAAACTGCATCGTCTCAAGGTGTGCGTCGGTTGGCGCCCGCTCGGTCACGATCTCTAAGTCCTCGGGCGTGATCCGGTGGGCGTCAACCTCCTGGCGGAGACGGCCGCCGGCGAGTGACTTCTCCATCCAGCCGTCACGACCGGTCTCGATTGCGCCAACCGAAAGAACCCGGAGGTTGTCCTCGTCGGTCAACACCTCTAGAGCCTCCTGTGTGTACGACGGCGCGACGACAACTTCTTTGAAGGACTCGGTGATCGCGGTGGCCGTCGCGACATCACAGGGCCGGTTCAGCGCAACGATCCCGCCGAAGGCACTCTTGGCATCGGTCGCCAGTGCGTCGCGGTAGGCCGCCTCGATGGTGTCAGCAACGGCGGCGCCGGCCGGATTGGTATGCTTGATAACGGCGGCGGCGGGCTCCTCGAACTCTGCGACCAATCCGAGTGCGGCGTCGGCGTCGTTATAGTTGTTGTACGATAGCGCCTTTGCTGAATCATTGTGCTGGGTGGCCGTGATCACCGAGGCTCGGTCGTCGGTGTAGTCGGCATACACGGCCGCCTCTTGGTGAGGGTTCTCGCCGTAGCGCGGTGTTGCCACGCGATCCTCGCTCGCGAGATACCGCAACGGCCGCGGTCCCGCGGTATTGGCGTCAACGGTGACGGTGCCCATCGCCCGGTCGACGGCGACGCGTCCCTCGGCGAACCACTTGACTGCCCGTGGGTAGGCGGCGAACTCGCCCTCATAAAGCACCCGTTCTTTGAGCGTCTCGCGGTCGTCACCTTCGTAGACCGGAACGGGCTCTTGTGTGACGATCGGCCCCGAGTCAATCTGTGCGTCGATGATCTCGCCGTCGTCGGTCGTCGCGTCGGTCACCACGTGGACGGTACACCCCGTCAGATCGACATCCCGTTCAAGCGCGTCGCCCCAGGCATCCATCCCCGGGAACGATGGCAACAATGCCGGATGAACGTTCAGCGTCGTTGGCTGGGCGTCAAGGAAGGCATCCGAGAGAATCCGCATGTATCCATCCAGACACACGAGGTCGTAGTCGTAGTCCGTGAGCGCCTCGTTGATCCGTCGTTCGTGAGCACGCCGCCCCTCATCCGGGTCACGCTCGACAACCACCGTTGGAATGTCCCGCTCAGCCGCTTTCTCAAGAATCGGCGCGTCGGCATCGTTGGTTACCACCACGCCTAACTCTGCGCCCCCTGGCGCCCGCTCGTGAATATTGATCAGGTTCCGTCCCCGGTTGCTCGCTAGCCCTGCAAGGCGCATATGTGATTGGCCGGCCGGCCAGAGGAAAGGAATTGCGGTCACCTGCGTTCGGGCCTTCGATATCCTTTTGCGATACGGGCTGACACGTTGGGCTATGGCTGATCGGTTGTATGCGGTCTCACCGCTCGACGGACGGTACGCCGACCGAACGGCGCCACTCTCACCGTACGTGAGCGAGGCCGCCCTCATGCGGGCCCGGGTCCGCGTCGAAGTCGAGTATCTCATCACCCTCGCCGATCTTGCGGCGACGCCCTTCGAGCTCGGCGACGACGACCGCGAGGACCTTCGTGCGCACTACCGGGCATTCTCCGAGGAGGATGCGCAGTTGATCAAACGCCTCGAAACCGAGGGGTACGGCGAGTATGCGGCGACCAATCACGACGTCAAGGCCGTTGAGTACTTCCTGCGGGTCCGGACTGACGACCGGTTGCACCCCTGGATCCATTTTGGTCTCACCAGCGAGGATGTCAACAATCTCGCCTACCGGCTGCTGATCGACGGTGCCCTTGAGGAGGTCCTCCTGCCTGCCCTTCGTGATCTCCAGAGGGCCATTGCGTCCGATGCCCGGACACATCGGGATCTTCCGATGCTGGCCCGGACCCACGGCCAGCCGGCGACGCCGACGACCTTCGGTAAGGAACTGGCCGTTTACGCGGCACGCCTGAGTCGGGCCATCGGCGATCTTCAGACGGCGGCCGACGGACTCACGGGGAAACTCGGTGGTGCCTCCGGCACCTATGCCGCCCACGACATTGCGTATCCCGATGTCGACTGGCCCGCTGTTGCCCGCTCGTTTGTTGATCGTCTCGGGCTTGACTTCGCTCCGTTGACCACCCAGGTCAACCCCGGCGACGATCTCGCAGCGGTCTTTCACGCGCTAGTCCGAACGAACAACGTCCTCCTGGATTTCGACCGGGACATGTGGCGGTATGTCTCCGATCGCTACCTCGGTCAGCGACAGGCCGACTCCGAGACCGGCTCCTCGACGATGCCCCACAAGGTCAACCCGATCGACTTCGAGAAC
>CAZFMU010000253.1:0-2659 GCA_964520165.1 uncultured Salinarchaeum sp.
CGGGAACCGGCCCGGTCATCGGCGGCATCGATCCGGAGACCCCCGCCCCGCCGTTCGGCACGCTCCCGGTGCCACCGAACTGAAACGGCGAGGTGCCACTGACGCTGCCGATGAAGAACACGATCACGGCGAGTTTCGCCCACCGCCACCCATTGATCGGCCACAGAAGGGCCCGTGTCGCTGCGATGGCGTCTTCGATGTCGCTAATGGCGTACAGTGTCATCGCTGGGGGCCTCCACTGGCGGTGCGGTCGTTGGTATGGGGACCGATCGGGATCATACGGTGTGACATACACCTATCGGAAAAATAATGCTTTCGAACGGTTCGATCCCAACCATCGCCGTATCACCCGAGAACCTTCTGGTAGACGAAGACGACGAACATCAGGATGATGAGGCCTCCAACGAGACTGGGCAGTAGCTGGCTGAGGAGTGCGACGGTCCCCGTGTCTCCGATCCCGGTGAACGTGACGACACCGACGAGCAGGAGCGTCCCGATAACGACAACGAGTAGCACCCGCGTGAGCGCGTCCATCAACTCCATGGTTGATCGGTTCGGCTCTGGGGGATAAATCCTCGCGAAGTCGGACTACGGTGGTTCACCGAATGAACAGTTCGATCCATCCCAGCGGGGCGAGTATGCCGATGGCGGCCAGCGCCCACGGGAGCCACACCATCGCGGGATGGCGATGCGCGCCCAGCCGGTACGCGAGGACGGCATAGCCGCCGACAACCGCTCCCTTGGCGGCGAGCCAGAGTCCCGGGTGTACGCGCAACAGCGAGCGCACGACGGCGGAGTCCTCTTCGCCAATTCCGAAGGCCGCCACGCCAACCAGCGTCACCAGTGGATCCCACACGAGATGGGCAAGCACCAGTGCTCCGAGTCCTAGCCGTCCGATCCGCTCGATCGAGAGCGTTCGCACGCGGTTCGCGTGGCGCTGCATCATCCACACCCAGGTCTACAGCGACATAGGACTGCCGGGCCGGTGTGTCACCCCTTGTACTCCGCTCGGGACGTTCCAGGCGTCCGCCCTCACCCACTCGGCCACGCGTCGGCGTCCAGTGGATCGCCATCGAGGAACGCCGCGATTCCGGCGGCGGCGTCATCGGTTGCACAAACCGCAGCGAACTGCTCGTTTGAGTACTCAAGCGCCGCCTCGTATGGCTCATCGAGCATTGCGTAGACGGCCTGCTTTCCGCGCTGGACGGCCGCCGGACTCTTGGCGGCGATCGTCTCGGCCAGCTCCAGAGCCGTCTCCACGTGGTCGCCGGCCGGAACGACCCGGTTCAGCAGGCCCCACTCGCGGGCCGTGTCGGCGTCAATCAACTCGCCGGTGAGCAACAACTCCATCGCTCGCTGTTTGGTGGTGACATCCAACAGCGGCACCGCCGGGCCCATACAGAACAGTCCGACCTTCGGGGCGGTCGCGCCGAAGCGACTCTCCTCAGTTGCGACGGCAAGATCACACGCCACAACCAGCCCCAGTCCGTTGGCGGCGGCGTCGCCATCGACGGCGGCAATCACCGGCGTTCCCATCTCTCGGAGCGTGAGAAACGGCTCTTCCATCTGCTCGACCCACGTCCGGTACTCATCGCGGGTCTCGAAGGCTGCGTGTTCGGTTAGATCGATACCCGCCGAGAAGGCGTCACCGGCGCCCTCGATGATGATCGCGCGCACCGCCTGAGTCCCCTCAAGCGCCCAGAGGGCGTCATCAAGATCACTCGCCAGCGTTGTGCTGAAGGTGTTCAACGCGGCCGGCCGATCAAGCGTCAGCCGGGCGATGTGGTCATCGATCGTGACGTCGACTGCGTCGAGTGTGTCCGTCGATTCGACGGCCATGCCACCCGATCACAGACAACTGCATTAAAACTTCTCCGCGTGAGCACTCACTCGGTCGTGTCGTCGGGTGTCTCTCAGAACGGAGGGAGGTCAGTTCCGCGAGGGCTCAGGCCCGGGCAACCTCGTCCGGGGTGGCTCCGTAGTACTGTGCCTCCCATTCACTACGCGCTTCGAGTTCGCGCTCGCCGCGCTGGGTGAGCGTATAGGAGTTGGTCCGCTGGTCGATCTGGCCCTTCTCAACAAGGCCCTTCTCGACGAGCGTGTCGAGATTCGGGTAGAGTCGACCGTGGTTGATTGTGGCGCCGTAGTACTCCTCGATTTCGTCTTTGATCGCCAGGCCGTGGGGGGTGTCCATGCCGGCGATAACGTACAGCAGATCGCGTTGGAATCCGGTCAGATCGTGCATACACACTTACAATGGGTTCCTTACATATAAGGATGCCGTAATACCACGGGCGTTGATCAGTCAATCGCCAATCAGTGTTCCTGGGTGTTGCCCGTCCAGACTGCCGATCTGTTGGGAAGCGAGGTACGCCGTCGGGGGGACAAATATTGCTGGTATCTCAAGGCGTCTCGCTTCCGGGTTGGCGTGGATGTGGGTTATCTATCATGTACGATCAGGTGTCTGTGTCGAGACGGTGGACAATCCAACGGGAGTGAGTTGGGACTTCGATCGTCCATTATCAGACCAACGAATGGCAAACGTATCCGTATCGAGGGGCCGGCGCTTTGTGAGTGTGAGTGCCGGTCAAACGGGTGATATTGGGTGAGCGTCCTTGAGTTCCTCTGAGACTGGGGCAATCCCTCTTGGGTGCGACTG
>CAZFMU010000254.1:0-2658 GCA_964520165.1 uncultured Salinarchaeum sp.
GGTTCCGTAAGGCCTAATCCCGACTCGCATCTGGTGTGTGCAATGGCAGAACAACTCCCAGACGTGCAGGCGACGCGCCCTGATGTGACGGTCGGGTTAGGACAGGTCGGCGTGACCGGCGTCGAAAAACTCGTCGAGATCGCTCGCGAGGAGAAACGCCCGATCGTATTGATGGCGGAGTTCGACGCCGTGGTCGACCTGCCGTCCTGGCGAAAGGGCGCAGATATGAGCCGGAACCTAGAGGTTGTCGACGAGACGCTTGAGGCGGCCGTCGAGGACGACGCCTACCGGGTCGAAGACGTCTGTATTGACGCCGCCGAGCGGCTGTTGGACAAACACGAGTACACCACGACCGCGACGGTGAGCATGGAGGCCGAGTACGTGATGCACGAGCGGACCCCGGTCACCGACCGCCGGACACAGTACTCCTTCGATATCCTGGCATCGGCGACCGCAACCGAGACCGGCACGCGCACTGAGATCGGTGTCAAGGTCACCGGGATGACGGTCTGTCCGTGTTCACAGGGGATGTCCGCTGCCAGCGCCCGTGAGACGCTCTTAGACCTCGGGGTCGACGAGGACACCGCGGAGACGTTCCTTGAAGAGGCCCCTCAGCCGGGACACTCACAGCGCGGGCATGCCACACTAACACTTGAGACCGACGGCGACCATGAGATTGACCTACAGACGCTCGCCGGAATCGCCCGGGACGCAATGAGCGCGCGGATCTACAACTACGCGAAACGGCCGGACGAGGACTACATGACACAGACCGCTCACGAGAACGGCCGGTTCGTCGAGGACTGTGTCCGGGCGATGGCCGAGGGGGTCGTCGAAACGTTCCCGGAACTCGACGATGACACCGTCGTGACGATGAAGCAGAGCAACGACGAGTCGATTCACCAACATAACGCCCACGCCCAGCGCGTGGTCGAGTTGGGGACGCTTCGCGAGGAAGTCACCGAGTAGTCCTACTCAAAGGTCACGCCGAGGTCGTGCAGCCCCTCGTTGTATCGGGCAAGGTTGATCATCAACGGCGTCATCGACTCAACCTCAGCAGCGTTCGCGAGCGGACCGGCGTCAAGTGCCCGGACGCCGTCGATGGCTGTCGCCAGCTCGTCGATCGTCTCCTTTGCCTCATCATCATCTCCAATCAGAAGGGTGTCAAGCGAGAGATCAACCGAAAGAGCGGCCAGTTTGTGTGCCGGAAGGCTGTGGAACGCGCCGATGACGGGGTTGGGATCAGGTGTCGCATCGGCGGCGACGGCGGTGACACTACCCGCTCCCGGGCGATGATAATGGAGCCCAGCCTCATCGGACTGCATGCCGACCGCCGGGGAGACGACAATGGCGTCCGTCGGGAGGGCGTCGGCGACCGCCTCAACGGTATCCGCGACGTGGTATGGCGGAACAGCAAGGACGACGACATCGGCCGACTCAACTGCTTCACGGTTGGTCGCCGCGGCGAGCGACCGGTCATGGCCGTGCTCGGCGAGTGTCGACACATACGCGTCGGCTGCCTCCGTGGCCCGTTCGGCATCACGTGAGCCGATCGTGATGTCGAAGTCGGTGTCGGCGCCCCACCGGAGCGCGAGTCCCTCACCGAGGTCGCCTGTTCCGCCAAGAAGTGCAATGTGCATATCAGACGGTCGGCCGAGTCGGCGAAAAGGATTGTGCCATCGGCGGGAAGGACCTCAGATCGGCGTGTCGGTCACGAGGCGGCCGGGGAGCGCATCGACGGTGTCGATGACAGCATCGGCCCCGACTTGCTTGAAGGCGGCCCGGCCCTCGGCACCCGAGAGGCCACCAGTCAACACACCAATCCCGTAGAACCGCCGCTGTGAATCGGCCTCATCGGCCCGTCGAGCCGTCCGGACATCATCGAGTGTGTCACCAACAAAGGCGATCGACTGACCATTGAGGCGGTCGGCTAGTTGTGTGAGCCCGGACGGATCGGGCTTCTCGCTCTCCCAATCGTCCATCGTGATCCGGTGAGACTCCGGCAACGACAGCCCGACTCGATCAAGGGCGATGGCGGCCTCCGGGGCTGGTCGGCCGGTGAACACGCCGATGGCAAACCGATCAGTGAGATCCTCAATAGTCTCGGCGGCGATCAACACGGGTTCGTCGTGGATGTATCCTGGGGTGTCGGCGTCCGGTTCGGCGTCCTCAAGCTCGCGATAGAGGTCAGCACCCAAGTAGAGTTGCTGAAAGACCGACCGGTGTCGATCCGGATCCCACCGCGTCTCGACAGCTGCGAGTGCCGACGGTGACAAGGCATCAGAAACAACAGCACGGGCGGCAGCCAGACCACCGCCGCGGTCGGCGATGGCGTCGGTGTAGGTCCCGAGGTCGGCCTCGTATCCCTCGCGGATCGCAAGAAGATAGAGTGCTGCGGCGTCGGTGAGTTTCCAGTCGTTGTTGAACCCACCGGCATTCTTGAAGCGTTGAATCGCCTGCTGTGAGACGGTCTCACCATAGACCGCCTGAAGCGTCTCGCGGATCGCTCGACGATAGGAGTCAGCAACGTCAACGAGGACACCGTCGACGTCAAGCACGACCGTGTCGACGGCCAGTTGGGACTGAGACATGTCCAGGCGTTATCCGCCGATAGTCATGGGCCTGCCGGAACGTACAGCGTCGTGCCTGGCAGTGCGA
>CAZFMU010000255.1:0-2653 GCA_964520165.1 uncultured Salinarchaeum sp.
GGCGTCGCTGGTGATCCGAACCGTGACCAGCACTTTCTCGTTGACGACCGCGTCCTCGATCGACTCCCGAGGTATCTTGAGGACCTTGACGCGGACACCAGCCACATCCTCGAAATTGGCGCCGGGACGGGCGCCCTTACCGACCGCTTGCTCACCGTTGCCGATCACGTGACAGCCATTGAGCGGGATGCCACGCTCGTCCGGTTTCTCCGCGAGGAATTCGCCGATGCAATCGCTGCTGATCGGCTGACGGTCGTCCAGGGCGACGCGCTTGAGGTTGACCTGCCGGCGTTTACCGCCTCGGTGTCGAACCTTCCCTACGGCGTTTCGAGTGAAATCCTCTTTCGGTTGCTGCCGGCACATCGACCGATGGTTCTCACCGTACAATCGGAATTCGCCGACCGGATGGTTGCCGACCCTGGCACCTCCGAGTATGGCCGGCTCTCGGTGAGCGTCGGCCACTACGCCACCTGCGAGATTCTTGAACGGGTTCCTCGCGAGGCCTTCGACCCCCAGCCGGCCGTCGAGAGCGCCGTTGTTCGGACAGTCCCGCGCGAACCGGCCTACGTGATCGACGACACGGAATTCTTCCTCCGGTTCGTCAAGGCGCTGTTCACCCAGCGCCGCAAGACCGTTCGCAACGCCATCCGCAACACGGCACACATCTCTGGGATTGATGAGCCGGCGTCCGTCGTCGATGCTGCATCGGAGACCTTGCTTTCAAAACGCCCTGACGCTCTCGCGCCCGCTGAGTTCGCTGAGCTTGCCCGCCTCGCCCGCTCGATCGATGACTGACCTACGAGAGCGTCGCGGACTTACCGAGCAGGTCTATGGCCCGGCTGAGGACTCCTATCTCCTTGCACAGACCGCCTGTGAATCCATTCAGTCGACAGATCTCGTGATCGACATCGGAACCGGATCGGGATTCGTTGCCGCGCAGATTGCCACCGAAACCGGCGCCCAGGTTGTCGGATCCGATATTAACCCCCACGCCTGTCGGGCCGCCCGCAACCGCGGCGTTGAGGTGGTACGCGCTGACCTTCTGACCCCGTTTGCCAACGATGTGGCCGATGTCGTGGTGTGTAATCCGCCGTATCTTCCCGAGGAGCCGGCGGCTGCCTTCGACGACTGGATGGAAGTGGCTCTCTCGGGTGGACACTCAGGACGCGAACTCATCGACCGGTTCCTTCAGACGGTCTCTCGGGTGCTCCGGCCCGACGGGGTTGTGTTCCTGCTGGTTTCGACGCTGACTGGCATTGACGCGGTTGTCGATGAGGCGGCGACGGCCGGCTTTTCCGCCGCAGCCGTTGCCGAGGAGTCGTACCCCTACGAGACTTTGACCGTCCTCAAACTGTTCCGATAACTGCCGGCGCTCTGCATTTGATCGACGAATATAATTACCCATGTGCATATCCAAGAAGAAAATATTAAAGTCCGGTATCGTGTAGGGTCGTTACGATGACAGAATTTGTTGCGACGACACTCGGGTTGTTGCCGCTGCCTGACTGGGCCAAGCGGGACCTTGAGGATCTTAAGGGTCACCAGAAGCATGATCTCGTAGACGGCAACGAGAGCGAGGCGGTCCGTGCTGTCTACGCCGAGGCCCGCGAAGAACTCCTTGAGGCACAGGCAGACGCCGACATTGACGTTCTTGTTGAGGGACAACTGCGGTGGGACGACATGCTCGTGCACCCGCTTGCGGTTCACGACGCCGTCGAAACCCACGGCATCGTCCGATACTACGACAACAACAACTTCTATCGCGAACCGGTCGTCACCGGCGAGCTCACCTTCGACGGCGATATGGCGGCCGATCTTGAGACAGCGACCGAGCACACCGATGACCTCGGAGCGGTCATCCCGGGACCGTACACTCTTGCTGATCTTGCGACCGATGAGTACTACGGCGACGAAGATGCGTTTCTTGAGGCGCTGGCCGCCTTCCTCGCCGACGAAATCAAGGCTTTCCCCGATGTCGAGACCGTCCTCATTGCGGCCCCCTCACTGGCGACTGCGCCACCGGCAGCTCCAGAACGGGTCGCTGATGCCATTGATACGGTTGTCGATGCGACCGATGCCGAGACGATTCTTTATCCCTACTGGGACGCACTGGACGCTGAGACCTACGCGGCGGTCGCCGACAGCGATGTCGACACGCTTGGCTTCGATCTCGTCTCCGCGTGGGACCAACACGTCGAAAACGTCCAGTCCGGGCCCGCCCCAGAGCGGGTGGCCCTGGGGATCGTCGATGGCCAGAACACCCGGACAGAGTCCCCTGCAGAGATTCGTGAGACGGCCACGGACTTCTTTGAGGAGACCGGGATCGATCCCGCTGTCGCATACCTCATGCCCAACACGGGAACGTTCTATCTACCGACGAACCGCTTCGTAGACAAACTTGACGCGCTGGGTGCCACGAGCGCGCGCCCGGAGGCCACACAATGACTGCCGAGAAAGACCAGTTCCGTCCGGCGGACCATCCCAATGACCACTTCCTGATGACGACTGTCGTCGGGTCGTACCCCAAGCCCAAGTGGCACAACCGTGCCCGTGACCTCTATGAGGACCCCGACGCCGACTTTGATGAGGAGGCCTGGCAGGAAGCGAAAGACGACGCCGCCCGTCTGATCACCTCCGAGCACGAGCGTGCCGG
>CAZFMU010000256.1:0-2631 GCA_964520165.1 uncultured Salinarchaeum sp.
ACCTGTGAGAGCCGGAAGGTCAGTGACTCCGACCGATCAAGTGTCAACTCGATCAGCCCCTCGACGTGCTCGGGATCCGTCTCCTTGAGCAGTCGGCGGACATCTGTACCATCAACACGGGGTGGCACATCGAGTTCGATCCGGTAGGGGTCGGTTTCGAGCCCGACCGATGACCCGGCCTGCTGGCCAAGAAGCGACGCAAGTAGTCGACCGAGCGTCTCGTTGATCTCGTGACCGAAGGCGGCATCGACGACAACTGATGAGCCGCCGTCCTCGATGAGCAGGTGATCGGCCGTTGGGATCGCCGCCGTCTCAGTGTGGCGATCAAGCCGGTCGAGTGCCTGTCCGAGTCCGTCACCGGTGATCGGATATCGGCTCGCCAGATCGCGTGCGACTGACTGTCGAGTCGCTCCGGCGACCAGTTGTTCTCCGGCGACGGACCGGATTTCGCCGACCTCTTGGGCGACGGGCTCGGGAACGGGAATCTCCTGACCAATCCAGGAGGGAACCTCGCCGGCGGGATCCTCGATTGGTGAGACTGTGACGGTGGCGTCGCTGTCGTCGATGTCGACCACGCGCCAGACATCTCCTCCCTGGATGAAGGTCTCGCCTGGTGCGAGGATCGTGGCAACGAACCGCTCGTCAAGCGTGCCGACCTGTGAGCTACTGGCGACATCCTCGACCGCGTAGGTCTCCTCGTCGGGAATCATCGAGAGATTCGCGTACACATATTGCCAGGTGCCGGCCGGCTCGATCGTATCCTCGGACTCCTTGAGTCGCACAACTCGGTTGGCGTCGAGTTCCCTCACGACGGCCCGGAAGGTGTCTGTGTCGAGATCGTGAAACGGGTATGCACGTGTCAGTACCTCGTAGGCCTGCCGTGCGTTGATTCCGTCGTTGCTTTCAACGATCCCGGCGATCTGGTTCGCGAGGACATCCAGGCTCCCGTCGTGGATTGCCGCCGGTTCGACTGTTCCCTCCATTGCCCGCCGGGCAATCGCCATGGCCTCAAGCGTATCGTCGGCCTGCGTAGCAACGATCGTCCCCCTCGAAACCTGGTCGTCGCTGTGACCGGCCCGACCAACACGCTGAACGAGTCGTGAAACCTGTCGTGGACTCGAATACTGGACCACATGGTCGACGTGACCGACGTCGATCCCCAGTTCCATCGATGAGGTGCACAGCAGGCCATCAAGTTCGCCCTGCTTGAATCGATCCTCGACCTCAACTCGGGCCGAGCGGGCGAGTGATCCGTGATGAACGCCAATGTCCACGTCTTCGAGACGTGTGAACCGCGAGCCGAGCGCCTCGGCCGTCTGTCGCGTGTTCACGAAGATGAGCGTCGACTCGTGTTCGGCGACAATGTCCCGGATCGTCCGCACGTGGCTGGCCAGCTCCTCGTCGATCATGAGCTCACCAGCTAGTGCCTCGTCGCCGTCGGCCACCTCGGGAACGACCACGTCAACCGCAAGGCGACTCCCGACATCGACCTCCCGGATAGCCGTCTCGCGACCACCGGTCAGAAATGCGGCGATCGCGTCTGGATCGCCGACGGTTGCCGACAGACCGATCCGTTGGAACGCCCCAGCGTGAGCACGGAGCCGTTCGAGGGCGACCGTCAGTTGAGCGCCACGCTTTGCGGCGGCGAGTTCGTGAATTTCGTCGATGACCACGTGCTCAATATCCGCAAGCGCCTCTCGCAGACGCTCGCCGGTGAACATCGCCTGGAGGGTCTCCGGTGTCGTCACCAAGACATCCGGCGGGTCAACTGCCTGCTGTCGACGCTGGTAGTCCGACGTGTCGCCGTGTCGGACGGCTACCTCCACGTCGAGTTGGTCGCCCCACCACTCAAGGCGATCCCGCATATCCCGATTGAGAGCCCGAAGCGGCGTAATGTACAGCGCCGTGATCCCAAAGGAGGGATCGATCGCATCGAGGACCGGGAGCATCGCCGTTTCGGTCTTTCCCGTCCCTGTCGGGGCAACCACAAGCGTATGCTCACCGCGGGCAATCGGCGGGATGGCCTTCCGCTGGGGCTCTGTCGGCGTCTCAAAGCCCCGCTCGGACAGCGTTGACCGCACCGCATCGCCGAGGATCGAGAACGCTGCCGCTCCGACCGTATCGCCAGTCATCGCCAGTTATAGCGCCGCGGACTGGTTAACTCTTTCAGAATCGGAGTCACACTGTCGTGTATTCTCCGAGATCGGTCCCATCGAGCAGAAACGCCGAGCCCTCGCTGAGCCCCGCCGGAAGAAATGGCGCGAGAAACTCCTGATCCTCGACGTTGACCCACGTGCCACCGACGAGTTCGTTGTAGGCGGGAAACACGACCACCTGCGGATGACGCCAGGTAAGCTCCGGATAGTCGTGCGCCCGAAACGGAGCTGCCTGCAGTTGGCCACGGAGCCACGCTCGTTCAACGCGTCGCCCCCCGACGGCGTCGGTCAGACGCACCTGTGGATGCTCGTGGCCGACACAGACCACTTCGGCTTCGAGCACAGACGGATCCGGCCAGGTGTGTCCGTGGACAAAGCCGA
Source organism: uncultured Salinarchaeum sp. (assembly GCA_964520165.1). Lineage (GTDB taxonomy): Archaea > Halobacteriota > Halobacteria > Halobacteriales > Salinarchaeaceae > CAZFMU01. Next base: position 2,538 of record CAZFMU010000256.1, read on the forward strand.
CCGGACCGAGCCGGACGCCACCGGTGCCCGTGATGTCGATGTCCGGCAGCCACGACCCGATATCGCCATCGTGGTTTCCCTTGACGAGTGTTAC
>CAZFMU010000257.1:0-2606 GCA_964520165.1 uncultured Salinarchaeum sp.
ACCATCGCGTCGGTGGCATACCGCCAGAAGGTGTAGTTCTGGGTGGCGCGCACCCGTCCGAGCCACCGATCGGCCGTCGACAGGTGCCGGTAGGCTGACGCCAGTTCAGCGCCGTCGTACTCCTCTGGCAGATTGTCCTCAATCCAGTCGATGAGATCATCCGGCGTCTCATCAACATCGTAGGCGGTCTGTAGAGCCTCCCGTGGCGACGCCTCCTGGAGTACCGTGTCAAGAAACGGGAAAATATCGACGGTCTGATCTCGCTCGCCGGTGGCGATGTCTGACTGGGTGATTGATCCACCCTGTTCGGCGGTTGCTTGGAGGTCGTTGATCGCCGAGCGCAGATCGCCATCGGCGGTCTCGGCGATCGCCTCAAGCGCGTCCGCCTCGAAGTCGATGTTCTCCTTGCGGCAGATATCACGCAATACGGGGACGATCGAGCGGGTGGACAGGGCCCGGAACTCGATTTCCCGACAGGCATCTCTGAGCGTCTTCGACATCTCGTAGAACTCGTTGGCGATCAACACGACCGGCTGTTCGGCCTCTTTTACGACACTCGTCACGGCCCCGGCTCCGCCGTAGTCAGCGTTGCCGTGGAAGTTGTCGGCCTCATCAAGAATGAGCAATCGGCGCCCCGCTTCCCCACCGGTGAGCGTGCCACTGGCAGCGGCCTCGCCTGCAATCCGGTCAACGACATCCCGAGTGCGGGAGTCGCTGGCGTTCAACTCCATGACATCCCAGCCCATGTCCGCGGCGAGCGCGTGGGCAGCGGACGTCTTCCCAACTCCGGGTCCGCCATGGAGGATCGCCGCCTCACGATGCTCGGACCAGGACTTTGCCCACTCGCGGAGTTGATCGCGGGCCTTGTCGTTCCCTCGGATGGCGTCGAGTGATGTCGGGCGGTAACGTTCAGTCCAGTCGACCATCGGCTTACCTGACGATTTCGTACCGGTTCGCTGTTGGGCTGTTCACAGCGACTAGTGGTCCGCCTTGGTATTAATCCTGGTTACTGCCGCTCCTCCCAGAGCCGGACGGCGACGACGAGGTACCCAACGGCGGTGATGATGAACAGTGAGCCACTATCGGCGACCGGAAAGATGCGCTCGGTGTCGGTCCCGGCATCAACACCACCGCCAGGATCGGGATCAACACCTGTCCGAAAGTGCGTATCGCCGGTCGTCCCGATGGCGGTGCTCTCGGCAACCGTCGTCCCATCGGCCGTCCGCTCAAACTCGACAAACGTCTGGACGAGCCCGCGCTGATCAGTCAAAATGAGACGCCCCGAGAGGTCATAAAATTGGTTGTGCACCGGCCAGAAGAGATTGGCGCCGTTGAAGAAAGCATCGAGCAGTACGTGCGCGAACGTCACCGCCACGACGCTCACCCAAGCGGTTCGTACCCCCCATTGACCCCACCGACGCCGGAGCCGTCCCCTACGATGATCCCACACAAGAACGGCGGAGACAAGCCCCGGCAACCAGAGGTTGTGCAACAGGGCGCGGTGAGCCCCCGGAATCACCAGCCCGGCGAACGTGTCGAGATCGATTACCGCCGTCACCGCAAGCACGATGACCACTGACCGGGCGTTGAACTCCTTCTTGAGCAGCCCGGCGGCGATGAGGCCGGCCACAGCGACGTGCACGAGTGTGGATGGCACACCATGGGCAGGGGCTCAGCCGACAAATTTCTCTCGAACGGCCTGCCGGTGGTGCTATCAACCTTTATTTAGCGGGGCAGGGTATCAAGCGGTATGGAACAGTCGGAGGGTGGCGGTCCGCGTCGTCAACTCGCCGAGAAGATTGCCGGTGAGATCACGTTGAGCGACAGCCCCGGTGAGACGTTGCGGAAGTGGCGGACAGACTTCGAGATCACCCAGACCGAACTGGCAACCGAACTTGACGTGAGTTCGTCGGTCATCAGCGATTACGAGAGTGGTCGTCGCGAGAGTCCGGGTATCGCGATCGTCCGACGGATCGTCACGGCCCTTCTTGACATTGACGAGCGTCGCGGTGGCGACCGCATCCGACGGTATGGTCGGGTACTCTCGGCGGGCTTTCAGAGTGATGTCGTTAGAGACCTCCGCGAGTATTCGACGCCGGTGTCGATCGAACGTCTCTATGAGACCATCGGTGCCGAGGAGATCGTCGCCGGTGACCGCGCCGAGGTCACCGGCCACACGATCATCAACAGCGTCGAAGCGATCCGCCACCTCTCGAGTGAGGAGTTTTTCCGGCTGTACGGACAGTCGACCAGCCGGGCACTGATCTTCACCGAGATCACCCGCGGTGAGTCCCCGCTCGTCGCCCTCCGGGTGGTTAATCCGACTCCCAACGCCGTGATTTTCCATGGGATTGAGCGCGATAATCTCTGGGAGCATGCGCCGGAGCTAGCCCGCGTCGATGGCATCTCGCTGGCGATCTGTGGCGGCGATATCAACGACGTAGAGGCCGCTCTCGGCACGCTTCCGTGATTTCGCCGGTTCGGTTGCGCACAGGAGAGGGCCAGTAGCCTTTTTGAGGCCGGTATCCAAGGCTCCGCAAATGGGACTACGATGTTCGCTGTTCGGCCACCGGTACGGCGAGCACGAGGTCGAACGTGAGCGTGAG
>CAZFMU010000258.1:0-2586 GCA_964520165.1 uncultured Salinarchaeum sp.
CGCTTGCACCAAGCACCCCGGGACCGACCCCGGCAGTAAGGAGGTCAAATAGCACGTGTGCGAGTCCGGCCACCACCCCGGCACCAAGGAACAGCGCCGCGAAGTTGCGACTCCCGACGCGGCGCTCAACAAGCGGGCCAAAGAAGTACAGCGCGATGCTGTTGACAATGATGTGGTTGATACCGCCGTGGGCGAAGATCGCCGTCACCCAGGTCCAGACCTGCCCGAGAGCGGTCGGTTCAAGCACAAACAACGCGTCGTGGACGGCTTGGCCCTGCAGACTACTGACCAGCAATTGAAGGCCGAAGGTCAGCCACATCATCACCAGAAACACGTACGTCATGTTATTGTGGACGTACGCCCGGAGGCCCCCTTGCGGGTCGGGACCGAACCCGGCGGTGTCCGCCGAGCGCGTCGTCCGACCACCCGAGGAGCCGAAGTCACTGTCGAAACGACCGCCACCTGCACTGCCGCTGTACTGGTTGAGCCCGGGACAGTCGTGACGCTCGGGAAGGCGATGCTCAGAGCAGAATGTCCCCCCACATCGGTGGCACTCATACGGCATGTCGACTTCGGTCCCACACACGTCGCAGGTTGCCATCACACACAATACTCCGGGCGGCCCAAAGGCGTTTGTGGTTCGCGCGGGGCAGGCTTTTGGCCGTCGCACTCCCACGGATACCCATGGACGACCCCCAGCGCAAGCAACTCCTCGAACGGGTCAACCGCGAGGGGGCGACGATCGGCCACCGGATTCCAGAGCAGATCACCATCCAGGGGGAATCGGTGGCGCTTCGGGACTTCGTCTTCGAGGTGCGACAGCGCGAGAGCTATCCCCAAAGCGAGCGCGAACGCGTCAAGCGGGCGACCCGAAATCTCAGGCGTGGACGGAAGCAACGGCTTGAGACGCTTGAGGAAGACCCCATCAGCTACGAGGACGGCGAGCAGCTCGTCGAGGAGATCATCGGTATCGACCGCGCGCTGAACGCACTTGGATCACTCGAAGCCACTGACATCGAGGCCGAGGCCGAACAGCAGGAGGTCGCCGACAAGCGTCGCTGGATGAACTTTCTCAGGCGGGCGCTTGGCCACGAGGACCGCTCAAGCGGTCAATCACGGGGACTCGAACGATGAGCGACGACAACCGCCCGGATAACACAACGCTGGCGAACCTATTGTTCGAGTTTGCCGACCGGCTCGAGGCGAAGGATATCGAATACAAGCCCGCCGCGTACCGGCGAGCGGCCGAAAATGTCGCCGAATACCCCGGATCGGTCGCGGCACTCGCCGCCGATGGCCCCGAGGCCGTCATGGAGATCGATCGTGTCGGCGAGGCCATCGCCGACAAGCTCGTTGAATACGTCGAGACAGGGAGTATCGAGGAACTCGAAGCCCTCCGTGGAGAGTTACCCGTCGAGATGGACGCCCTGACGGCCGTCGAGGGTGTCGGACCGAAGACGGTCGCGACGCTGTATCGCGAACTTGAGGTGCAGACGCTTGCCGATCTCGAACGCGTCGCACGGAACGGCGAGATCCGTGACCTGCGTGGGTTCGGACAAACATCCGAGCAGAACATTCTCGAGAATATCGCCTTTGCCCGCCAGTCGGATGCACGCGAACTGCTGGGCGACACACGGCCGGTCGCCGATGAACTCCTCGCGACGATGGAGGCTCACGACGCCGTCAAGGCGTGTGAACTCGCCGGATCAATCCGTCGGTGGCGGCCGACAGTTGGTGATATCGACGTACTCGTCGCGACGGCTGACGCCGCGGCCGTTGTCGAGGCATTCGTCGCCGAGGGCGACGAGCTCATCGAGGCTGGCGAGAGCAAAGCGTCGATCCGACTCGACGGCGTCCAGGCAGACCTCCGGGTCGTCACGCCGGAAGAGTACGGCGCCGCACTCCAGTATTTCACCGGAAGCAAGGAGCACAACGTACAGCTGCGCAACTACGCGCTTGAGCGTGATGTCTCACTGAACGAGTATGGTGCCTTCGAGCTGACCGACGCAGACGAGACCGGTCAGCGGATCGCCGGGGACACCGAGGCGTCGATGTACGAGGTGCTCGACCTCGCGTGGATCCCGCCAGAGCTCCGGGAGGGGACCGGCGAAATCGCCGCCGCCGAAGCGGGAGCACTTCCCGATCTCGTCCGGACGGACGACATCCGCGGGGATCTTCACGTCCACACGGACTGGTCGGATGGGACCGCCTCGATCAGGGAGATGGCGACCGCGGCGGCCGCCTTCGGTCACGAGTACATCGCCATCACCGACCACGCCGACGGACCAGGAGTCGTCGGCGAAATGGGGCTCTCGGCGGCGGAGTTACGTGAACAACACACCGCGGTCGAAGCCGTTGATGCCGAACTCGACATCGATTTACTCACCGGCGTCGAGACCAACATCGCCGCCGATGGGGGCGTCTCGATGGACGACGGCGTGCTCGCGGCGTGTGATGTTGTCGTCGCCTCGCCGCACAGCGGCCTGAGTGGCGATGGCACCGAGCGGCTCTGTACAGCGATCGAGCATCCGGCGGTCGATATCATCGGGCACCCGAGCGGCCGACTCCTCAACCAGCGCAGCGGGA
>CAZFMU010000259.1:0-2568 GCA_964520165.1 uncultured Salinarchaeum sp.
TCGTTGAAGTCGACGACCAACTCGTCCACGTTCGGGCTGTAGACGGGAGGGTCGAAAAAAGCTTCTCCCCGACAGCACTCACGCAGGTGCTTCTTCGCGCATGTCCGGAGGCAGAAGGTTCGCGATACCATCCTCAATGGGGTAGCGCTCCCCACATTCGGCACAAATCAGTGTTCCCTCTAGAATCTCATCGTCGTCGCGTTCTTCAACCTCAAGCTCAAGCTCGCTTTTGTCGATGGGACACCGGAGGATTTCGAGCGTAGATTCCTTCATATGCAGGGTGAAGGTGGCCGGTGGCTTATGTCTTACTTGCGGCTGCGCTTGCGCTGACGGTTACTCGAATGGGGCACGTCGAATAATCGTCGCGTCGCGGTCGGCGCCGACCCCAAGCGCATAGATCGGGACGTCCAGCTCGGTAGCGAGGTACTCGACGTAGGTTTTGGCGTTCTCCGGGAGAGCCTCATATCCCTCCGACGCGATGGCCTCCCAGTCGGCCTCCGGCCAGCCGTCGAAGGTCCGGTAGGAGGGGTCACACTGCCCCCAGCGTTCGGTCGTCGTCGGCATGACCGTCTGGGTCTCGCCATCAAGCGTATAGGTATGACAGGCCTTGATCGTATCGAGCCCGCCGAGCGTATCGAGGTGATTGATTGCCAGGCCGGTGATTCCGTTAACTCGGACGGCGTGACGGAGCATCGGCACATCAATCCAGCCGACACGTCGCGGACGACCGGTGACCGTCCCATACTCACCGCCGCGCTCGCGGATGTAATGAGCGATCCGGTCGTCCTCGCTGGTCGGCTCGCCGTCGGCGCTGTCGAGATCACCAAGTTCGGTCGGAAGGGGGCCGGTCCCAACCCGCGAGAGGTAGGCCTTGATTACACCGATAACCTCACCCTGACCGACGCGGGTCACGCCGAGGCCGGTACCGGTCGACGCGTAGCCAGCCGTCGGATTCGAGGAGGTAACATAGGGGTAGATTCCGTGGTCGATATCAAGAGCCGTTCCCTGTGCGCCCTCAAGGAGCAGATTGGCCCCGGCGTCGTCCCGGTCTGCAAGGAAGGTACCGGCGTCAACGGTCCGGTTTTCGGCCTGCAGCCGCTTGCCGTACTCAGCGTATTCCTCAAGCAGCGCGTCGGCATCAAATGCCCGCTGGGGGTCAATCCCATCGATCGAAACATCGAGTTCGGAGACTTCGATGCCGTAGACCGATTCAAGAAGCGCACGCTTCTGGGCAACAACGTATTCCAGACGGTCGGCCAAGACCGACCGATCAAGCAGATCCCCGACGCGAATGCCGCGGCGGCCGGCCTTGTCCTCGTAGGTTGGGCCAATTCCGCGGCCGGTCGTTCCGGCGTCAAGGTCGTCACTGCTTTTGGCATCCTCTTCGAGACTGTCGAGCACGCGGTGGTACGGCAGAATGACGTGGGCCCGACGGGCAATCTTGACATCCGGGTCAAGCCCGCGCGCCTCAAGCGCGTCAAGTTCGTCGAAGAAGGTCCGGAGATTCACGACGCACCCGTTCCCGAGTACACCGACCTTCCCCCGGATCGCGCCGCTCGGCACCAGCGAGAGTTTGAACTCCTCGCCGTCTTCGACGACCGTGTGACCGGCATTGTCGCCGCCCTGGTACCGTGCGACGATGTCGGCATCGTCGCTGTAGAGGTCGACGATCCCGCCCTTCCCCTCGTCGCCGAGCTGCGCTCCGACGATGGTGGCGATCATGTACCTCAGTCACCTCTCCCACCAGAAAAAGGGATTTCGATCCCTCCCCCGATCCGTCCGATCGGAACGGTTAAGCCACCCACTTCGATACCTGTTCACACGGTTGTCTGCCGGCGTGACGGTCGTACGCAACCTTTAAACCCTGCCACGACAAGTTAACAAATGCCATGATAGACAGACTAGAGAAGGAGGTCGACATGCTGGAGCGCCACCTCGAGGTCCTCCGAATGGTCATCGAGAACGAGCCAATCGGCATCGTCAAGATGTCGAACGAGACAGGATATCCCCATCACAAGGTCCGCTACTCCCTGCGTGTCCTCGAAGAGGAGAACCTCATCGAACCCTCTAGTCAGGGCGCGATTACCACCGAGCACACGGCCGAGTTCATCGACGAACTTGACGAAAAAATCGACGAAACGGTCGAGACGCTCTCGGACATGAAACTTGAGCAGGCGGCCGAGGTCGAAGGCTGAGCAGTCCGGTCTGTCCGTTCTCTCGCTTCTTATCACGTCTTTTGGATCCTCACAGTTCGGGCACCGCGAGGTGGTGGCGCTGTCCGCGGACCTCGACAAGGCAGAGATGATATCCTTCCGTCCGCGTGACCTTGACGTGACTCCGCCGCGCGTCGAAGCTGAGGAGGCCGCTTCCGGTCAGTTCCGCCGTGGCTTGTAATGCCTCCGGTTCGAAGAAACTCGCCGTCACAGCGAAGGCAGCTCCGATCGATGGGTGACTACGGACAGCCGCGGCGGTCGACTCGTGGAGATCGGCGATCGTCGGCTCAGTAACGGGGTCGTTCGATGCCTCGATTGTTGCGACCAGTAGTGGATCGCCCATCTGCCCGCGAGC
>CAZFMU010000260.1:0-2564 GCA_964520165.1 uncultured Salinarchaeum sp.
GCTTTCCGCTCGCCCGAGAGTCCGTGGAGGTAGACCTCACCCTCCTCAACGACTACGTCCTCGTCATCTTCACCGAGCGTCTGCTGACCGTCGGTCTCGGCAGGCGTGTAGCGTCCTTCGTCATCAAGTGTGAGTGGCTGGTCGGCCACCGAGAGTTCCGACTCCAGCAGTCCCTCGTAGATCACGCCGAACTCCCGCACCCCGATGTTCCGGAAGTCCACTGGTCCCTGGAACCCATCCTCGGTCTCGTCCACGAGCAACCGGAACAGCACGGGCCCAAACTCGGCGTTGTTCAGCCGGATGTTGTCGAGTTTCGCCCCCTCCTCAGAGATGTCGGGGTCATTCGAAAGCAGACGCCCGTCGTAAGCAGGCAGTCCAAGCTCATCGTGACCGTAGTGGACCGCCCGCGTGAGCCGCATCACGTCGTCCCAGTGGTCGTAGAAGTTCTCGTCGAACTCGCCACCATCCTCGACGTGTTCGTGGAGGTGTTTCGCCTTCCGCTTGAGTGACTGTTCGTCGTACAGTTCGTTCCGCCGTCGCGGCAGGAACTCCTCGTCTTCGGCGTACGCGATGAACAAGAGCCGATACAGGAGGATCAGCGTCATCCGGTAGGTTTCGTCCAGTTCCTCTTTGGTCGGATTCTCCAGGTCCCGAGCATCGGCGATCGCCTCCGCCAGATCCGGAATCACATCGTCGTAGATCCGCTCGCGAAGCCGGGCTCCAAGATCGGCGGCATAATCCTTCGAGTCCTCCATGATCTCATGGAGGGTGCCGTCCTCGCGTAGCGCGTTGGCAGAAAACAGCAACCAGAGATATGCGGCCTTCTCGTCGGCGAGAAGGTTCGTGTTCACCTCGACGAACGTGTCGGTTCGGCCTCGCGAGCCGAACCCGGCGTCGGGATTGGTCGTATACAGGCGGAGGGTATCCCCGTTACTGCCGATGACATACTCAAGATTGCGCTTGTCTGCCTCGTTGAGCGCGTACGCAACCGGCGACTGCCCGACGAACCGATCCTGGGCGTGATCGAACGACTCGTCCTCCTGTAAGAAGACGGCAACGGCCTGTTCGTGATCGTCACGGCTGTCGCGGAGGACGTAACTCTGGTCGGTCAGTCGATCAATCTCGTAGTTCAACCCCTCTATTAATTCACGGGGGTCGTCGGCGAGGGCCCGGTGGGCCTGTTCGGCTGCGCTTTCCCAGTCCTCGCGTTCGGGCACGCCGACGCGGAGTTCGTGAGTTGCCAGCAGTCCCTGGTTGCGGAGGCCGGCGAGTTCCTCGTCAAGTTGCGGGAGGACCTCGCTGAGAAACCGCTCGGCGGTAAAGCGATCGGGCTTGTCAAGCGCCGCGGCACAGACCCGTTCGGCCTGTCCACGATCAACATCGCGGTATACGGGTGGATCCTCACCACTTGGGCCACAGAGGCCGACCTGATCGTCGTAGAGAGCGACAACCAAAATCGGATTCGCGCGGTTTCCCCGCCGATCCGTGTACGTCCGCTGGAGGAACTCCTTCGTTGGCCGCGTGCCGTGATCGGTGACGGCAATCTCGAGCTGGCTCGTTCCGTTGCCCTGATAATACTCGTAGGAGTTGCCGTCCCGGTCGTAGTTCCAGGGGCGGCCTGTCCGCGAATCCAGAAAGGAGGCGGCCATACACTTCGATAAACCGCGCAGTTGTCATATACCTTCTGACACTCAAGAAGTGCTATCTGTTCTACGATGAGAGAGACTCGAACAGCGTGGTTACTCCACAGAATATACGCTCTCCACTCTTGGGGATAGTGGTGAATGGCGATTCGCCTAAGAAACCACCGGCACCGGACCTGCCATAGTACCGATGTGAGCCGCTTGAGTGCCGGTTCCCGGCGCGGTTAGAGACCGTCGCCGAGTACGCTGAAGCTCTCGCGGCGTCGGACCGCCAGCGTCGCCGGGCTTTACTCCAGCGGTGTGGAAGCCGTTACGCTCATGAGAACATCCAGTCAGCGGGTGCAAGGAGACAGGCCGCTTCACGATGATGCGTCGCCAGATCGCCAACGACATCATCAAAGAAGCCGCGGAAAACGGGTGTGCGGTCATCGGCCTTAAGAACCTGACCAGCACCCGCGATTGCTGCTCTGATGTCTCATGGGGGAACAAGTGGGGCTTCAAGCGGGTGTATGAGTACGTCACACACAAGACTAAATTCCACAGGATCGACGTGAAGCAGGTAGATCCAGAGTATACCTCACGTCGTTGCTCACACAATAGGTTCGCTCACCCGGACGACCGCGACGACGATGATTTTGAGCGTCTGGAATGCGGCTATGAAAATCACACGGAATATAACCCGGTCAGGAATCGTTGGATGGCGGTATCCGCGCCGGAATCAGACTATGGCTGGCGGAGGCACACCTGTAGCGTGCGCTTGAATCATGGGATGATGAACGCGAACGAGAGTACAGGCCTCCCGCCAAGGATTCCGGCCAAAGCAGGAGTCCACGCGAAAGCCCCATCTCAACGAAGCAAGGTTGTCAGACCACGGAAGAGGGGTGGAGTAGCTCATCGCGTGAATTCGGGGACGTGATGGCG
>CAZFMU010000261.1:0-2537 GCA_964520165.1 uncultured Salinarchaeum sp.
GAAAGCAGCATAACAAGTAACTCCGAGTCCGTTGACGTCTGCCGGACTCCCCAAGCAAAACCAACGTTGGGAGTCCGACCACGACGGAGGATCGGAGTACCGGGGGCTTGGCACTCCCAGCAGTCCTACCCGCTACAGTCCATGAACCCCACACGGATTCTCACCGTGCCGGGGGTCGGTGGCACTGCAAACCTGAAATCTCCAACGCTCAGGATTCCTCCGTGTTGACGCGGAGGAGGATGTCAATTGGAACCGATAGCCCCGCCGCCGTGACAGAGCACTTAAGCCGCTCGTCACGTCCCCGTCTAGTATACGCTCATGTTTGATCCTGAGGATCTCGACCGGATCCGCGAGGCCGAATCGTCGTGGGAAACGGACACACTCACGCCGACCCTCGACCGCTTCGGCGAACGCCGCGAGCAGTTCGACACCGACACCGGCGGGCTGGAACTTGAGCGCCTCTATACGCCCACTGACATTGAGGACCTCTCATACGAGTCGGATCTCGGATTCCCTGGCGAACCGCCGTACACCCGTGGGGTGTACTCCACGATGCACCGCGGCCGGCTCTGGACGATGCGCCAGTACGCCGGGATGGGGACAGCCGCCGAGACCAACGAGCGATTCAATTACCTCCTTGATCAGGGTCAGACCGGGCTGTCGATGGCGTTCGATTTACCGACCCAGATGGGCTATGACTCGACGGATTCGATGGCCGCCGGCGAGGTTGGTCGCTCTGGTGTCGCGATCGACACGCTTGATGACATGCGCCGGGTCTTCGAGGGGATCCCACTAGATGAGGTCTCAACGAGTATGACCATCAACGCTCCGGCGTCGATTCTGCTGGCGATGTACATCGCGGTCGCCGACGAGCAGGGGGTTGACCGGGCGGACCTCCGCGGGACCATCCAGAATGACGTGCTCAAGGAGTATATTGCACGGAACACACACATCTACCCACCGGAACCGTCGATGCGGATCGTGACCGACATCTTCGAGTTCTGTGCTGAGGAGACGCCGAACTTTAACACCATCTCCGTCTCAGGGTATCACATCCGCGAGGCCGGGGCGACCGCCGCCCAAGAGTTGGCCTTCACGCTCGGAAACGGTATCGCTTACGTCGAGGCGGCTATCGAATCCGGGCTTGATGTCGATACCTTCGCGCCACAGTTGTCGTTTTTCTTCGCCGCCCACAACAACATCCTTGAGGAGGTTGCCAAGTTCCGGGCGGCCCGTCGACTGTGGTACTCGATCATGGAGGAACGTTTCGGTGCCGAGCGTGAGGCCTCAAAGCAACTGAAGTTCCACGTCCAGACGGCGGGATCGACACTCACCGCTCAGCAGATCGAGAACAACATCGTCCGCGTGGCCTACCAGGCACTCGCGGCGGTACTCGGTGGTGCTCAGAGTCTTCACACCAACGGCAAGGACGAGGCGCTGTCGATTCCGACCGAAGAGTCTGTCCGGACCGCGCTTCGCACCCAGCAGATCCTCGCTCACGAATCCGGAGCCGCCGACACGATTGATCCGCTCGGTGGCTCTTATGCAATCGAGGCCCTTACCGATGAACTTGAGGACGAGGCCCGAGACATTCTCGAATCCGTCGACGCCCGTGGTGGGATGGTTCAGGCAATCGACGACGGCTGGGTCAAACGGCGGATTCAGGATGTGGCGTTCCAGCGTCAACAGGAGATCGAGTCCGGCGAACGCATCATCGTCGGTGTCAACGAGTTCGAGGTCGAGGAGTCCGACCCCGACATGGATCTTGAAGAGGTCACTGAGGAAGAAGAACAGCACCAGCGCGAGCGGCTTGAGGCAGTCCGTGACCGGCGTGACGACGCGGCCGTCGAGGACGCACTTGCGTCCGTCCGGCATGCCGCTCGGTCCGGCGAGAATCTGATGCCGCCGATCATCGACGCCGTCAAAGCGCTTGCAACGGTCGGTGAAATCAGCGACGCGATGCGTGACGTCTTCGGCGAGCACCGCGACGGTGCGCTATAGCCGTTCAGACCGACACGGTCATTGACCCGCGTCGTTCACCGTCGATATGCAGATTGATCACGTCGGCGTAGCGACCGACGAGGCGGCGGCGCTCGCGACCCAGTACGCCGAATTGTTCGCCACCGAGATTGCTCACGAAGAGGTTCGCGACGGGATGGACATCTACTTTCTGCCGGTCGGCGAGACGTACTTTGAGTTCCTCGAACCACTTGATGACGGCCCGATTGCTGATTTTCTCGATCGTGAAGGCCCCGGCCTCCACCACGTCGCTGTTACGGTCGACTCGGCGGTCGATGCGCTTGACCGAGCTCGTGCGCTGGGTATCGAGCCGATTGACGACCAGCCTCGTCCCGGCGCATGGGGACATGATGTCGCATTTCTCCATCCACGGGATACGGGAAGTGTCTTGCTTGAGTTTGTCGAACACTGACATCGTACCGCCGGCCGTCTATCGCTTGGGGTGGGCCCACCGACGGCAATACCGACTCTTTTTGGAGAGTGATTCCATACTGCGGATAGACAAATGACCGCGGACT
>CAZFMU010000262.1:0-2497 GCA_964520165.1 uncultured Salinarchaeum sp.
AGAGTGCTTGGCTTCGGACCAAGTTGTCGCGGGTTCAAATCCTGCAGCGCCCATGCGAATTCTGCCCGAAGTGGGGCAAGACTGAATTTCTTCATAAAGGCGTTTATACGCCCGTATTCGTCGGCTTCGGCGTCTCAGAAAACCTCGCTCTGACTGCGACCACCCGGGTTCTGAACGGACCCCGTCGCAGTCGGGCGATTTCTTCAGCAAACCGGGGTGGTTTCAGTGGATAATCTCTCGGTTTCGGGGTTCGTCCACTACTACTGCCAGATCTGCGCGGCTGGATGTATCAATCACCGCACACAGCCGCGGACCCGGTACCGCGAGTGTGAATCCTGTCACGCGGTCCCCGTGCTCGGCCGCGGTGATCCGATCGACAAGATCCATCCCGAGCTACTCTGGACAGTTCACGCGGCTCTGTCCGACCTGGATCTTGATCCGCGCCCGGATGCGCGCGCTGCTCCCATACCTTCGGCTCCATCCCTCGGCTGATGAGTGTCGGGGCCAACTGCTCGACGGATCGTACACTGATCGCGATCTCGACCGCGCGCGATTTCTTCAACTTGTCGCTGAACACCCTGAAGGGATCCTTCGCTCCCGACTCGTACACGTCGGACTGTACGGGCTCTGGCTCTACGGGAACGACCCCTGGCGCAACACGGTCGGCTTCGTTGACCTGGACTGGAACAGCGCCGAAGAACGGCACGATGCCACCCTCGACGGGATTTCAGAAAAGACCTCCACGGTCGACCAACTCGACGGGAGCGATTCCGAGTACCAATTTGCATACCGCTTCACACAGGCCGCTGAAGCCGCTGGGCTTGTCGATCTCGAAAGCGGAGGATCCTCGACCCGGGTCATCCCAACCCTGCGGCTTCTTGACTTGATTTCATCAGGTATTAGTGAAACAGAGAGCCCCGACGACGGCACGCTTTCCGACCGCGATTTCGTCCGGCGCGTCCTGTCCTCCGTCGATTCCCACCTTTCAGGTCTTCAGAAGTCTGCTGCCGCCGAAGGGCTACTTCGTTACATCCGGCGCATCGACGACTTCCGATTGGCATTCGACGTCCATGTTCGGTCCCGATCGGGAACGGAGACGCGTCGGATGACCAAGCAGTACAAGACCCGTTTCAATTCGGAAGATCGACACGGCCGGTCACCGTTGCCTCCTGCTCGCCGGCATACACCCGCTGGACGGTCATGGTTCCGCGCGTGAGTGTGCCCGTCTTGTCGGTGAGGATGTAGTTGACCGATCCCAGCGACTCAACGACCGGGAGTCGTCGGACCAGCGCGTCGCGTTCGAGCATCCGACGCGAGCCGAGCGCCAGTGCGAACGTGACGATCACCGGGAGTGCCTCCGGAATCGCCGCAACGACTAGTCCGACCGCCAGCAGAAACAGCGTGATCCAGTCGGTGCCCGTCACCAGACTCTGGATGACCGCGATCACTACCACAAATCCACTGATCAGGATGCCGAGGCGACGGCCCATGTCGTCAACCTCCTGTTGAAACGGCGTCTTTACGTCATCTGCATCGCGAAGTTCACCGGCAATCGTGCCGATCTCCGTCGCCATCCCCGTCTCGGTGACGACGGCCATCCCCCGCCCTCGGACGACATCCGTCCCTTTGAACACCATGTTCTCTCGCTCGGCGATCGGGGTCTCGGCCGCTAGCGACGCTGACTGCTTCGACACCTGGTTGCTCTCGCCGGTCAGTGCCGCCTCAGCACAGGCCAGCGACTCGACCTCAAGCAATCGAGCATCAGCCGGCACCGTATCGCCCTGCTCCAATGTCAGTATGTCTCCTGGCACCAGCGAAGTCGCGTCGACCGTCTGTCGTGTCCCGTCACGAATGACCGTGGCGTCGGGTACGGCAAGTTGTCTGAGTTCGGCGATTGACCGTTCGGCGCGGTAGTCCTGATAGAAGCCAAAAAGCCCGTTAACGACGAGAATCAGCAGAATGATCGCCGCCTCGTGGTACCGTGGCTCCTCGCCCGGGACCACCCCGACCCCCAGCGAGAGGGCCACTGCGATCAGCAGGATGTACACGAGATAGTCGCGGAACTGGTCAAGCAGAATTTCGAGGGCCGACGGCGGTTCGAGGTCCTCAATCTCGTTCGGACCGTGCGCCTCAAGCCGTTGTTGAACCTCCGCCTGAGAGAGGCCCGTCCGGTCAGTCTCGAGTCGATCCAGTACCTCCGGTGCCGCCAGACGATAAGGCTTCATTGTGGGCTTGAGCCGAGTGAGTATTGTCTACTCGCCTGGAGCCAACCTAACCGTTTCTATGTCCACTATAGATCAGACTATAACTCTCTATCGCCCTCTGTGCGGCGGATATCGACGTATCAGATGAGAGTGTCGTCTCGGCCGATAGCATTGGGCGACCCCGGGCTCCGAACTGGCCTGTGGGCCCCCCGCTATTCGAAGGATGAACCGATCTTTCGGTTATGACAGATTCAGTTACGATAACCAAAACACCTTTTATTCTTTGAATACTC
>CAZFMU010000263.1:0-2477 GCA_964520165.1 uncultured Salinarchaeum sp.
CCCGACACGTGCCGAGCGTCGAGATGCTTCGGTTCGTCAACTCCGGCACCGAGGCGACCGTCTCGGCGGTCCGGCTCGCCCGGGCGTACACAGGGCGCGATACGATTGTCGTCATGCAGGGTGGATACCACGGTGCACAGGAGTCGACGCTCGTTGAGGGCGATACCGGCGCTGAGGCGCCCGCAAGTCCTGGCATCCCGGACGCGTTCGCCGAACACACCATCGCAGTACCGTTCAATGACACCGAGGCAGTGACTGACCTCTTTGAGCGTCGTGGGGACGAGATTGCCGCCGTGCTGACCGAGCCGATCCTCGCAAACACGGGGATCATCACCCCAGTCGATGGGTTCCACGAGACACTCCGGGATCTATGTACCGACCACGGGGCATTGCTCATCTGGGATGAGGTCATCACCGGCTTCCGGGTTGGGGGGCTGAGCTGTGCACAGGGCAAGTACGGAATCGAGCCGGACGTGACGACCTTCGGCAAACTCATTGGAGGGGGCTTCCCGGTCGGCGCGATCGGGGGGCCAGCGCACATTATCGAGGAGTTCACGCCATCCGGCGATGTCTTCCAGGCCGGAACGTTCTCGGGCCATCCGGTCACGATGGCCGCCGGACTGGAGTCACTCCGGTATGCCGCCGAGAACGACGTTCATACCCACGTCCATCACCTCGGCGAACAGCTCCGAAGCGGCCTACAGGAGATTGTCGCCGATCAGGCCCCAGAGTACACCGTCGCTGGTATCGATGGCATGTTCAAGGTACTGTTCACCCGGGACGGCGGAGACAGCACCGACGGGACGGTATGCGAGGCCGGCTGTCGTCAGCGCCCGGAATGTCCGCGATATGCGGCCTGTCCAAAACATGGAGCGGATGTCGAACGGTGTGAGACCGACCGCTGGCGCCGGGTCTTCCGACCGGCGATGGCCGATCAGGGCGTCTTACTCAGCCAGAATCAGTTCGAATCGCAGTTCGTGACTGCCGCACACACCGAGGCGGATGTCGAACAGACCCTCGAAGCGTACAAACACGCGCTGTGAGTGCTGGATCGTGTGGGTTTTTATCGGCGGAGAGACGTAGTGTGCGTATGTTCAAGGCGATCGTGAGTGCGGAGACGCTCCAGGAAACACTCGATTCGGTGAGCGTGCTGGTCGACGAGTGCAAAATCCGGCTCGAAGAAACCGAAGTGTCGATCCGCGCCGTTGACCCGGCCAACGTTGGGATGGTTGACCTCACGCTTGACGCCGAGGCCTTCGAGTCCTATCAGGCCGACGGCGGGATCATTGGGGTCGACCTGACGCGGCTTGAGAACATCGCCGGTATGGCCGACAAGGGACAGCTAGTCGAACTCGAACTCGACGAGCAGACACGCAAACTTGAGATCCGCATCGACGGCCTGGAGTACACCCTCGCACTCATCGATCCCGACTCGATCCGGCAGGAACCAGACATCCCGGATCTCGATCTGCCGGCGGAGATCTCCCTCGCCGGCCGCGAGATCGATCGAGCAGTAACGGCCGCCGAGATGGTATCCGATCACATCGCTCTCGGCGTCAATGCCGAGACCGAGGTCTTCTACGTCGACGCCGAGGGCGACACCGACGATGTCCACGTCGAGATGACCGCAGACGATCTCATCGGGCTAGAGTCCGGCCCGGCCCACTCGCTGTTCAGCCTGGATTACCTCTCGGATATGAACAAGGCGATCCCCAAAGACGCCGAGGTCACCGTCGAACTCGGTGAGGAGTTCCCGGTGAAGATGCACTTCAATATCGCCGAGGGGAACGGTCGGGTAACCTACATGCTCGCGCCACGGATCCAAAACGACTAGTCACCGACGGTCGATCACGCGCTTGGCCGCCTGCGCCTTCTCTTTCCAGCCATAGCCGGTCTCGTAGACGTGGCGCTTCTTATCGACGAGTTCGGCCGGAGAGGACTCCTCGAACCCACCGCGTGCCCACGTCCCGCTCTCACGGAGCCACTCGATTACCTTCTCGCGCGTCTCTTCCCAGGAAAATCCGACCATCTCGTAGTAGGCGATCAACGCAAAGACGCTGTTGTCGTGACACCCCGGTACCGACCCGTGCTCGTAAATCGTCCGGAGCGGTTCGCTTGTCGGTGTGCTCACCCGGTCGGTCCGCTCTTCTGGAGTCAACAGTTCGTAGATTCCATCCTCGGCAGTGATACGACGCTCACGCTCAAGGCGATCAAGCGCGGCATCGTGCAACGGCGACCACGCGTCCGCCCGTCGTTGGAGCGTCTCGGCCGCGTGTGGCCCCGCCGAAAGGACCGCGAGGATGTCGCTGTAGGCCTTCTCGATCGCCGTCCGGTCGACGCCGGTGAAGGCACACTCCGGATCATGGAGATTTGTCGTCGACCGGCAGTCCGGACAGGGGGCCTCGAACCGGGACACACACCATAGCTGATGATGGGAGACAAAAGCAGTACCGATCGACCGATTCTTATCCCGACGG
>CAZFMU010000264.1:0-2460 GCA_964520165.1 uncultured Salinarchaeum sp.
CCTTGTTGCACGCCCCACACTGAATAAAGAAATCGTATTACCAACAACTGCTATACCGCCTGATGCTGGGGGGTGACTGCTCTACGGGCGGAGCAAGCCGAGCGCCTAGGACTTGTCCTGAGGCAGGTCACAGTTCAAGTTCGGTGTACTCGTCACCGCCGGTGACCTGGTAGGTGATGTCTAAGGCATCAAGCAGTGTCACCAGCTCGTCGATGGCCTCAACCGGGACACGCTCGTCCTGTGTGCGGTACTGGAAAATAAACGCATCACGGGACTGGCCATCGGTTTCCAGCCAGTCAGGGATGAATCCCGCGGGCGTAAGTCCGTACTCGAAGATGCGTCCGTAGAACGCGCGTGATTCCGGTGTATTCGCATCAACGGCTGCGAGTAACTCGGGACCCGAGTGGCCGACCGCCGTCTCAAGATCGGCCGCCGTTTCGACCCACTGACCCATCTTCGAGGCCTCCGTTGAGCGGTCGACAGCCGGATCGTCAACGCGTTCGATGGCAAGATCAAGGCCGTCGATATCGCGGCCGAAGCGATTTCCAAAGAGGGTATCCAGAATCGTCTCGATGGCCGGCCGGAACCGCTCGGGGACGTACACGGTCCGGTCTGCGTCGGCCGTCCAGTCGGGATGAACCACGATTGCCTGACTCTCGCGATACTCCGAGAAGTATCCCGACTGGATACGCTTGAGAAACGCCGCTGGAACGAACCCTCGCTCGGCGAGGTTGTGTTGCGAGTATGGATGGCTGGTCACCGCCGCCGAGAAAACCACATCGACGGCCGGATCACCCGCAAGCACCGCGAGTCGGTGTTCAAGAAGTGTCCGGGCAAGGCCATTGCCCTGATGATCCGGCGAAACTGCGAGCCGACAGATTTCGGCGTTTCCGGAATAGACGGAGTCGTACTTGATCGAGGCGGTGGCGGCGATCGACCCATCGTCAGCTTCGATCACGAACGACCGCATCTGTGCGTCATCGAAGACCTTGTGCTCGACGGCGTCGGCCGTCTGTAACGGATAGCCGCTGTCGTCGGGATAGGCGCCGTCGTAGACGGCTGCCATCCCCTTGCTGTCCGCCCGAACCGCATCCCGCAGGGTGTAGCCGGACGGAGCCGTCACGTCTGATGCCATACCGGATATGCTGACAGAATGTACTTGAGCGTACCGCACCGGGAGACACCCTTGGGGGACTTTTTCCGGTCGGCGCCGAACAACCACTATGGGTCGACGTGACCGTACGCCATTGCACCGAGGCGATATCGTATGAGCGACACCATCGAGGAGGTGCACACGCTGCTCCGCGAACTTGTTGCCATCCCGAGTCACGAGGACGAGACAGCGACAGGAGATCGGATCGAACGCTGGCTGCAAACACACACCGATGCGAGGATCCGTCGTGACGACGCCCCCGGCGGCGGAAACATCATTGCCCGCCGCGGAAGCGGCGGCCCGACCATCGCCTTCGTCGGACATCACGACGTGGTGCCACCAGCACCGAATCAACGGACCGATGACGGGAGCTACCGCGTCGAGAAACGGGACGGTCGCCTCTATGGTCGGGGGACAGCGGACATGCTCGGCGCCGTAGCTGCCGGGCTGGTCGCCTTCCGCGATGCGGCGCCGAAGACGGAACTCGTCTTCGCGAGTTTCGTCGGGGAGGAAGCCGGCGGCGTTGGAGCACGGTACGCGATCGATCAAGGCTTTACACCGGAATTCGCCATCGTCGGCGAGGGATCGGCCGGCTACGCAACGCCAGGAGCCCTCGATGTCGTCGTCGCGCACAAGGGTCGGCGCGCCAGTACGGTGTCTGTGGCCGGTGACTCGACCCATGCGAGCGTTCCGGAGACAGGAACAAACGCCATCTACGGGGCGTGCGATGCAATCAAAGCACTCCGAGACGCGACGTCACCCACGTACACGGTCGCCGGTGAAACGCTCGAAGGAACGATCGCCGTCACGGAAATCGATGGCGGCGAGGCCTGGAATCAGATCCCGGGACACTGTGAGCTCACGGTCGACGAACGGACAGTTCCAGCCGGAGTGAGTCCGCTAAAGCGACTTGAGGACCGTCCTGAGAGTACGGTTACTGTCGATCAGAATCTCCCGCCAATGGCCTGTTCAACGCCAGCCTTCGCCGACGCCGTCGGGGCGGCCGCGGAGGCGACCCAACCGGAGACCCCACGCCAGACGGTCAAGCCCCACGCGACCGACGCCGGGTGGCTCGCCGACGCGGGAAGTGCCTGTGTGGTCTGTGGCCCGGCGGAACTCGGGGAGGCTCACACAGCCGACGAAAGCGTCTCACTCGATCTCGTTGAGCGGAGTTACCGCCTCTACCGTGAGGCACTCTCAATGACGCCGCCGTCGCCGGGGGATTCATGCGCCTGAAGGGCTAATCACGAGTATGTCGTCGGCTGCGTTTGAGGACTTTATCGACCGCGTACGGCGCGTAACGGCGC
>CAZFMU010000265.1:0-2436 GCA_964520165.1 uncultured Salinarchaeum sp.
CGTCGGCATCACCGCTCTCGTGGGGGCCGTTGTCACTGCCGTCTACCGGCCGCTGTTGTACATCACCTTCGACGAGGTGGGTGCCCAGGCGGCGCGGCTCAACGTCGGGTGGTACAACACCCTCCTCGCCGTGCTGACGGCCGTCGTCGTGGTCGGTGCGATGCAGATCATGGGAGTGATCCTCGTCGCGGCAATGCTGGTCGTTCCAGTGGCGACCGCGGCGACCCTCGGCGGGTTCAAGCGCTCAATCGCCGGGGCCATTCTCGCCGGGGAGTGTGCAGCACTCATCGGCGTCTCCCTCTCGTACGTGCTTGGGGTCGCCGCCGGCGGGATGATCGTGCTCGTGGCGATCGCACTGTACCTCCTGGTGACACTCAGCCTGCGGCTCCGCACCTGGTTCGACGGACGGATCGCGTGACCTTCTCCCGTTGATCAACCCGTGCCGATCATTCCGTCCTCGTCCGCCCACTCGCGTTCGCGGAGTTCGTACTTCTGGACCTTCCCGGTCGCCGTCGTTGGTAGACTGTGTACGAACTCCACCGCACGGACCCGTTTGTAGTCGGCCAGCTGCTCGCGGGTGAATGCGACCAGTGTGTCGGGGGACACCGGCGGATCTTCAGGGGACCCATCCGCCGGCACGACGTAGGCCTTCGGGGTCTCGCCCCACTCTTCACTCGGTGTCGGCACTACCGCTACATCCGCGACGGCCTCATGCTCAAAGAGGACATCCT
This sequence comes from uncultured Salinarchaeum sp., assembly GCA_964520165.1. Classification (GTDB taxonomy): domain Archaea; phylum Halobacteriota; class Halobacteria; order Halobacteriales; family Salinarchaeaceae; genus CAZFMU01. The sequence continues at coordinate 732 of CAZFMU010000265.1, forward strand.
CAAGTTCGATCGAGGAGATGTTCTCGCCACCGGAGACGATGATGTCCTTCTTGCGGTCGCGGATCGCGATCAGTCCGTCTTCGTCGACTGTCGCGAGGTCACCGGTGTGATAGTACCCCTCAAGACGGGCAGAAAACGCCTCTTCGGTCGCCTCGGGCTTATTCCAGTAGCCCTCCATGACCTGGTTACCCCGAACGACCACCTCGCCGATCGTCTCGTCGTCGCGCGGTACGTCGGTGCCGTTCTCGTCGACAACGCGGATGTCCGTGCCGAGGTAGCCCAGTCCCTGGCGTTTTTTGATGCCGAATCGGGCGGATCCGTTGTCGTCAAACCGTCGGCGGGCGTCGGAGGTGGTGATCAGCGGCCCGGTCTCGGTCGCGCCGTAGACATGCATCAGATACCAGCCGAACTCGTCTTCAACGGTCCGGATGGTCGCTTCCGGTGGTGCACTCCCTGCGGTCGCGATCCGGACGTTGTTCGCGCCGGTCGTCGGCGGGTCATTGGCTTCATAATACGAGATCAGCCGATTGAGGACCGTCGGCGCACCACAGAGATACGAGACATCCTCGGCTTGGATCGTCTCAAAGATGGCTGCGGGGTCGACCGCGGGCAGACACACGTGGGTACCGCCCATGCCCGTAATCGCGTAGATATGTCCCCAGCCGTTGACGTGGAACATCGGTAGGGTCCACAGGTAAACATCGTCGTCGGTGATCTGCTGGTGGTTTGCGATCAGGTAAGCGTGGAGGGTCTCCGTCCGGTGGGTTCGCATCACGCCCTTCGGATCGCCGGTCGTTCCCGATGTGTAGTTGATCGTGATCACGTCGTCCTCGTCCATCGGCGGCCGGTCGTAGGCCGCCTCGACCGATCCAAGCAGGGTGTCGACGTCCTGCCAGTCGCCGTCGACGGCGTCGGCGTCGTCGGTGAGAAACAGCCCCGTCGGGACCGACGCCCGAATCGGCTCAATCTTCTCCGTGTAGTCGTGGTGGGCGTAGATGGCGTCAACGCCGGCATCAGTGAGGATGTACTCGAAGTCCTCGGACGTGAGCCGGTAGTTCAACGGTGTGTGGACGGCGCCGATCTGCATGCTCCCGTAGGCCGCCTCCAGGTGGTAATGCGTGTTTGGATCAAGCACCGCGACCCGGTCGCCCTTCTCAATGCCATGGTCCTGGAGCACTCTGGCGAACCGGTCGGCCCGGTCGCCAAACTCGTCGTAAGTGAATCGTGTACCATCGGCACTGACGATGGCCTCCATGTCGCCGTAGTACGTCCGTGCCCGCTTGAGAAACTGCGGCACGGTGAGTGGTCGCTTCATATGAGCCCGGTGTCGAGTGTGTGATACATAAACATTGTCATGGATGATCATGATGACACGCTCAAGCGAGAGGGCGACCGGGCCCTGCTGGGAGATTTCATCCAAGTGGCGCGTGGCGATTCACAGCATCTTGGGACGGATGGCACGGGGCTTCACACCGAGGTTGATGACAGGCAGTACAAGACGGATAGCACAGAACCTAATCCTACCTCCGGCAGGATCGGTGACATCGTGCCGTGACCGGCAGCCCGGGAGTCACAGCCGGGGACAACGCCGGCCGGCGGTAACGTCGCCGGGCAGGCGGAGATTCCGGGGCGATCCGCCGCTAGTCAACGATCCCGTACCCCCGGCGGAACAGCCAGACATCGACAGCGATCACAACCGCGGTCG
>CAZFMU010000266.1:0-2421 GCA_964520165.1 uncultured Salinarchaeum sp.
CGAGATCGGGGTTCCCGTGGACGAGCGCCTTGATGCCCTCGCCGCGCATCGTCCGCCCGGTCGATTCGAGACGCTGAAGGAGATTATCGAGGGTGAAGTCCTCGGCGTCGACCGAGCACCGGATGGCGATACTCTCGGGGGTTTCCTCGACGACACCCAGTCCCATCAGCTGGTTTTCGGCGCGGTACACGGCGTTGATCGTCTCGCTTTCGAGCACGCCGTCCGATCGGACGACCCGAATGATGCGCCGGCCGAGCACGTACTGGCCGACAATCGCTCGCTCGACGGCGGTCGCATCGAGTTCGTCGGCGCGGACGACCGCCTCGGATTCACCCTGATTGACCGTCTCGGTCATCACCATGAGCGTCCCTGAATCACCGGTTCGTAACGTCACCTCATCACCCTTCTCGACCCCGTGCTCGCGGGCCCACGCCGCCGGGAGCGTCATCGCGAGCGTCGATGGGCCGAGCCGCTGTACCTTCCGTGTGTCCATGCCCATAGCCATGGGCGTCGTGGTCTTAATATTGACTAAGTGCTCATTATACGACCTGTTGTACATTGAGGGGGATTATAGATCATCCAGGGACAGACCCGACACAGACGGGAGCCTTGCAATCGCTCCGGGAACGAAAACGACGATCACCGAAGCTTCATCATCCGGCGTTCGACCCGACCGGTACGGACCCGCCACCAACCTCGCAGCTCCGCTTCGACATCGGGATCATCAAGATCGACACGAAGGGCATCGAGGTCGTCGAGTTTCTCGCGGGCGGCGACAATCTCAACCTCGGAACGGTCGATCACGGCGGGCGAAATCTGGTGGTTGCCACGGCCGAAGACGAATCCCTGTCCACCGATCGGCGAGACGATAACGACGTTTTCCTCACCGAGGGCGGCGAGGATCTCATCCGCGGTCGCGTCCTCAACCAGTAGTTCGCCATCGGTATCGGTAGCCCGCCAGACATCGACACCAAGTGCCGTGCCGTCGATGCCGAGTTCATCCTTGATCGCTCCGAGCGTGCTTCCGGGACCGAGGACGTAGGTTGTCCCAGGCGTGACATCGGCGGCAACACCCGCGGCGATCCCGGAGACCTGTCCACCACCGAGTTGCTTGCTCGACTGGAGCCCATCGGCGACCGGCACCGGGCGAATTGCCCGAAGGTCGGTATGCACCTCGCCCTCGCGGTAGGCGTCCTCGTCGATATCGTTAACCTCGCGGTCGGCAACCCGGTCGAAGGCCGTAACGATCCGGCCGGCCTCCTCAGGCGTCACGGCAAAGACCGATGAGTAGACCTTCACGCCCGCCGGGACACCGAGCATCGGCGTGTCGACCGCAAGCGTGTCAAGCGTCTCGGCAACATCAGTCGCGGTACCATCGCCACCGACAAAGAGAATCACGTCGGCATCGGCCTCAACCGCCGCACGGACAACCGCCCGGGTGTCCGATGCCTCAGTGGCGGCCGGTGGGCGTGTCCGCTCCGGATCGATATCCCCGATGACCGTTGGATCGAATCCCGCCTGTCGTGCCTCATCGGCCCCCATCGCACCAGGGGCCGCGAGGACGGTCGTCTCGGGGGCCTCCTGTTGGAGGGTGTTAGCCGCTCGAACGGCTCGTTCGGGCGCCCGTGGTTCAGCTCCACGCTCACGTGCCGTCTTGAGTTTGCCGTCAGTCCCTTTGAGTCCGACCCGGCCGCCCATTCCGGCGATCGGGTTGACAACGAGACACACCCGCATGTCCCGCCATTGATGAGATCCCGACAAAAGCCCCCCGAAACCGGGCGCTGACGAACGTCACACGAGACACCCATGCAGGCGTGCGGAGACTCCGTGCGGTTGACCACCCCGCCGAATGTGGCTGTCGCAAGCAGACAAGGAGATCTCGATGGCGAGAGCGTGGTCGATCAAACCGGGGCCGGCGCCCTATCCGAGTTCCCGCCAGGACCGACCACAATCCGGGCAGGTCCGGACCGTGCCGACCTCCTCGGGGTCATCCTCGCGTTTGAGCGTCTCGTTGCACTCAGAACAGGTCAGCCGACCGTATGTGTCCTTCTCAAGTTCGTCATCGCGAAGCCCCTTTCGGACGGATTTCATACCAGCGCGTTGACCGCCGGCAATCAAATACTCTGGGGCGATCTCTCCCTCAGCGATCGACCGCACGGTCGGCCAGTCGGTCGGCCGTACGGATTGGATCGGGAAGTTTGTATGACGTACAAGCCGCAAGCACCCGGTTGGCGGCAGTCGTCGCGCTGACGCGGTGTCCTGGACTCACATACAGCGGGTTGATATGCCGATTGGGCGAGTCGAACTGCCGAGTTTGAAGCGCATAGCCGATGGGTGTCCCATCTGGCGCATCGACATCGGCGTCGGCGTGGATCGCCACCCGCTCACCTGCGGCCTGGTCAGCTGTTGAGTCAGCGGGCG
>CAZFMU010000267.1:0-2392 GCA_964520165.1 uncultured Salinarchaeum sp.
GCCTCCATTTCGAGTTCGATCCGGGTGCCGTGCGGTCGATCCCAGGTCGTCGTGCGTTCCTCGCGGATTTCCGGCTCGTTGGTGTCGGTGTCGATCACCAACTCGAAGTACTGTGCCTCGTCGTTGCGCTGCGTGCGGGAGGTGATCTTGGCCGGTTTGCCACTCGTGAGTTGGGAGTACAACACGGCCGCCGAGATCCCGATACCCTGCTGTCCGCGGCTGTTCTTGACACTAATGGCTCCCTGGTTCGAGACGACGAAGTTCTCATCGTTGCCGGTGGCACCCGGGACCGAGATGTCATAGACGTAGTCGGGCGGCGATGTCTCCTCGATGGCGGTGACCGCCAGAAGACACATGTCCGAGTCGACGAACTCCTGGAGCGTCTGGACACGCTCCCACAGCGACCGGAGCGCATCGGTCGGGGCGTACGCGTCATCAAGAAGCCCGTACTCCCGGAGATGATCGACTGCCGGGGACACAGCAAGAGCGTCACCCGCGAGGGCCCGCTCAATGAGCGACCGATACCGCTTGGCCTGCTCGATGCTCGTTCCGATTCCCGCCCCCCGAAGAAGTCCGGCAATCGTGCCGGGTACCGTTTCACACCCAGGGGCGTCAACCTGCACATCCTCAAGTAACGACACCGGTATCGCAGCATGGCCTGCGGCGGACCGGTCGCCGGTCGGGCCCTGGGGCAGAGCGTCTTCCGAGACACGCGTCCGGTAGACGACATCCGACGACGGGTCCTCGACCGTCTCGGTATGGGCAAGCACCCCCTGCATGTTCCACAGCGTCGAGAGTTGTCTGGCAAGCGGTTTGCTCGATGTGGTGTGGATATAGCCGGCCGAAGAGGCCTCAGACTGATCCAGCGCTGTGAGGACTGTCCGTTGGTCGGCCGGCGAGAGCTCGAAGACAAACTCCGGGAGTCGTTGCTCTTCGGCCGTCTCACCACAGACCGACCGCAAGAACACGGCTAGCGGCGTGTCAGACGCCACCGAGTCGGTGTGTCCCGTCACGGAGGCAGAGCCCGCCAAAGCGTTGATGCGCGTCGTGTCGATTACTGCCTCGGCCTGTTGGGGGTCGATAGTCCCCTCCGAGAGGTACTGGCCGAGTAACCGGAGAAAGTGGTCCTCAACCGGCACCGAGACGGGAATTGCCGGACCGTCCGCGTCCGGCGTTGCCGTGAGGACACCGTCGGCCGCCCGGTCTTCCCACCCCAGCTCAAGGACGGTCTCAGCGGGGAGATACCCATGTTCGTGGTACTCCTGTTTGAATCGATTGACCGGGAGATCAAGCCCGTGGACGTAGAGCTGGTGATCGGCGAGTTGCTCGGGGGTGAGGTGCTGCAGAAGGTTCACCGTCTCGATTGGCTCTCCAGGGCGCGGGAGTTGCTGAGGAGCCAGGATATAATCGCCGGATTCCAGTTTGTCGGCCGTCACTGCCTCGGTTCCGCCGTTACCGTCGAGTGTGAAGACACTGTGATGTCCGGTGACCTCGACAGACCGTCCGCGCTCGGTGTTGATCTCGTAGGTCTGCTCGTCCGTCTCGTGACGGATCGCGTGGGTAACCGGCTGCCACGTGAGTTCGTGGTCGTCTCGGGTAAACGACGGCACCTCGATCTTATCCGGGATGCGCCGCGTTGCCGCCCCGGAGGCCGGGAGGTACGCGTCACAGAGGACGCCAATCGGGAGAAACTGGAGGTTGCCATTCCGTCGGACGAGAATGCGCTGATCAGGAGTGAGCGACTGCTCACGGGCGTGGAATCGGCTCCCATAGAGAAGCTTCCCGAAAACCTTCGGCAACTGCTCGCGGGTAATGCCGGGGCCATTATCCTCGATGACGACCCGATAGTAATCGCCGATGTCCTCAATCTCGACGTAGATATCGGGGAGGATATCGGCCTCTTCGCCTGCATCGAGGGCGTTGTCAACGCCCTCCTTGACAGCGGTCACAAGCCCTCGGGCGCCCGAGTCGAACCCGAGCATGTGCTTGTTCTTCTCGAAAAATTCGGCGATAGAGATGGCCCGTTGACTCTCGGCGAGTTCTTCGGCGATCCCGATGTCGTCGCCGAGGGTCGACTGCGAGGTCATTGCGGACAGCTTAGTGCGGCACGGGCTAAAAGGTGAACGAAGCACGGTGAAACTAGAGCGACTGCCCGAGGGGCAAGATTGACTCCGGTTGAGCACAATGTCCGGGTGTGACCATCGCGGACGTCATCGCGACGGTCCGAGATCGGGAGCGGACGCTGCGGATCTACAACACCGATCCGGACGTCTGTAGAGCGATTGAGGAGGGGCTCACCGAGCGGAATGTGGCTGTCGAATCCATCACAACCGACTCCGGCCGGCCGGCCGATACCGCCATGCTTCTCGACGACGATGATGTCCGTGCCGTT
>CAZFMU010000268.1:0-2350 GCA_964520165.1 uncultured Salinarchaeum sp.
CAGTGCGTCTCGATGGGTATATCCTGTTTTTGGCGGTTGATCCGGAGTTTCGTGGGCAGGGGTTTGGCCGACGCCTCGTTGCACGGGTCGCCGAGAATCACGACTCGGTGAGCTGTCACGCCCGGGCAACCAACGAGGGGGCGCTTGCGTTTTACCGGGCCGTCGGCTTCGAGGTCGAGCGCCACATCGACCGATACTACGAAGATGGCGGTGACGCCTATTTCCTCCGACTGGGTCAGGAGGGGCTCACAGACAAGCTCTCGCAGTTCTTCGGCCGAGGCCAGTAGGGTTTTAATCCGGCTGCGCCTACGCGTCTGCGAAACGATGGAGGAACGCACCAGGGCGTATCTCCGTGGCCGGTTTCGGGACTACTACCGGCACGCGACGATCACGCCCCCACCGGATCCACGACACCGCGAGTGGGGCTACATTCCATTCTCCCCATCGGGGACGACCATGGTGCGTCACCAGTCAACACTTGAGCTTGGTGACATCGAAACGTTTCTCCAGCGCGAGCGTCCACGGCACGTCTACTTCTCGGCCGGTTACTACGACGATCCCGGGGCCGAGCAGATGGACGCCAAAGGGTGGCGTGGCTCGGACCTCGTGTTCGATTTGGATGCCGATCACCTGCCGGCTGTCGATCCCGATACAACGACGCTTGCCGACATGCTCGCCGCGTGCAAGGACGCCCTTATTCGGCTACTTGATTTTCTTGAGACCGATTTCGGCTTTGAGGACGTCACGATCTCCTTCTCGGGCGGGCGTGGCTACCACGTTCACGTTCGCGACGACTCAATCCAGCAGTTAGATCGCGATGGCCGCCGCGAGATTGTTGAGTACGTCCGGGGCATCGAGGTTGACTTCGATCATGTGGTCGCGACCCAGTCGGTCGCCGGACCGGCGGGCCGTCAGAGCCCCGCAGAGAAGCGGCTGCTCACCGGCGAGGGCGGCTGGAGTCGGCGCGTGCACAATCGGTTGCTCGCCCTTGTCGAGGATCTACTAGCGGCTGACCGCGAGCAGGCGATCGAGACGCTCACGGCCTACGATGGGATCGGTACCGGCAAGGCCGAGGCGATTCTGACCGCTCTTGAGAACAATCAGGCGGCGATCCGTCGTGGCAATATCGACCTCCACCCAGCGTTCGTCTCGCTGGTGCGGGGGCTTGTTGCGGAGACGCGTGACGCCGAGCGTGCGCCGATTGACGAGCCTGTCACGACCGACACACACCGACTTATCCGACTTCCTGGAAGCCTTCACGGAGGAAGCGGTCTTCGGGTGACGCGAATTGAGCGCGACGAGCTCGACGCCTTTGATCCACTCGACGACGCAGTCCCCGAGACGTTTCGCGAGGCCGAGATTGCCGTTGATGTCACCGATCTCTCGGGGCTGCCGCCGGTGGACGACCCGACGACTGGTCAGGTTGAACTGGGTGGCGGTACCTTTACAGTCACCGACGGAAATGACCTATATCCGGAGTTCCTCGGGATCTTCCTCATGACCCGGGGACGTGCCGAAAAGGACCGAGAATGAATCTCGACGAACTTCGTTCCGTACAGAACCGCGAACGTCAGAAAGACGACCTGCAGGACCTGCGGGACTCGTTTTACGAGGAGGTTGGCGAGTATATCGCGGAGCTAAAAGCCGAACGCGAGCGGGCTGCTGATGAGGCGGCCGACCCGTTCGCCTCGGACGAGGTTCGTCGTCTCTCGGACGAACTTGAGACCGCTAAAGATGTCGCCACGTCGATTTATGAGCGACGGATCGGCAAGGTGATCAACCACGCCTCGCTGGCGGCCGCCGACTACGCGGTCGATACTGACGGACTCACTGAAGAGGAGACCGCGCTGTTTGAGTCGGTCGTCTCAGACATCCAGCAGAATAAGGAGGACGTGCTGAGTGTCATCGAGGGGAGTGACGCCGAGCAGACGGATACGACCGCCGAGTCGACGACCGATGGCGCTACGGGTTCCGCTGATGAGGAAACAATGGATGTGGCCACGGCGATGGGAACAGCTGACGAGACCACGGAGTCGCCGGCCGACACTCCCTCAGAGCCACCGGCCGCGGAGGCGACACCGACTGAGACCGATCTCGCCTCTGACGGCGGGGAGCCACCAGACCGCACGACCGTCCGGATTACAAGCGAGGTGGGTGACATCCTCGGTATTGACGAACGCGAGTACGACCTCGCTGCTGAGGATGTCGTGACACTTCCCGAAGAAAACGCGAGCCCGCTTATCGAACAGGACGCCGCCGAACCGATCGGGGCGCCTGATGCGACGCGGTGATTATTGTTACTGGAACGTCCGGCCGAGCTGCTGGTCGACCGTCTCTGGCTCGCTCCGCG
>CAZFMU010000269.1:0-2320 GCA_964520165.1 uncultured Salinarchaeum sp.
GTTGTTCTGCCATTGCACACACCAGATGCGAGTCGGGATTAGGCCTTACGGAACCTCCGCTGTGCCGGCGGTTCAGGACAACTTTTCCAGCGCCTCAAAGAAATCGACTCCTGGACCGACGATCCGCGCCGGCGTCCCGGCCCGTTCAACCGTGACTGTCGTTGGGAGGGCAATCTCCTGACGGTCGCGGCCGTCGATCACGAGGTGTCCAGTGGCGGTGGCTGTCTCGGTTGTCGATCTAGCGGTAACTGTGATCGTCGCGTCGTCGCTGATAACGAGCGGCCGGGTGCCGGTCTGCGGACACATGACCGTTACGACGGTCGCGTCGACACGCGGGTGGACCAGTGGCCCATCCTCGCTGAGGTTGTACGCGGTCGATCCCGTGGGTGTCGCCACCAGTACCCCATCGGCGCGCTCTGTGGCGTAGTGGGTTCCGTCAACCTCAAGATCAAAGGTCACATTCGCGCTGGCGCCGCGTCGCCGTGCCTGCACGACCACCTCGTTGACCGCACCTGGTAGTTCCTCCGTGTCTGGCCCCCCGACTTCGAGTGTCGGCAGATCGTAGACGGTGAGTGTGCCCTGCTGGTAGCGCTCGATGGCGTCGGTAACCGCCTCGGTCGCGTCCGCCGGATCGACCGCCGTCAGAAAGCCGACCTCGCCGAGGTTGATGCCCAAAATCGGTGTCGCGCCGACCGTCCGTGCCGTGTACAGAAACGTGCCGTCGCCACCAACGCTGACGGCCAGATCACACGCCGCGAGTTCATCCGCTGGCGTTCCCTCATCAACCTCAAGGGCTGTCGCCGTCGTGGTGTCGACACGGATCTCGACATCAGTTCGCGGTGTCAGTGTCTCGAGTAGTGTCTCGACGACCGCCTCAGCCTGGGCGTTCGTCCGCTGACCAATGATCCCAACCGCAGTAGTCACACCTGGGGTATTCAGCCCCGATGGTATAGTCCTACTGCCATGACTGGACTGGCAACAACGTTACTTTACTCGCCGAACGAGATGCCGTCATGGCATCGCTGTCGGGCGGGCGTCGCCTCTCTCCTCACCCGAGTCACGTCGGCACTGTCGACCGCGTGGAGGAGCAGATATGAGCGAGGACGAGGACTGGTTCGAGCGCGCGCTCCGCGAATCCGATGCGGACGATCCCGATCAGTCGGAGGACACAGAGGAGTCAACCTCCTCTGCCCCCGGAGACGCCACCGACGAGGAGGAAGGTCTCTTTGAGGAGGACTTTGCGGCCGCCTTCCAGGGGGCTGAGGTCCCTGGTGAATCCGGGGCGACCGTCCCGGGCGACGAGGGCCAAGAGCCCGACACCTTCGGCGATGAGGCTCCCGACTCCGATATTCCCCGGATCGATCTGGGGATCGATGGGCTTGACAACATGATCGAGGGAGGGGTCCCCGAGCGATCGCTGATGGTTACGATTGGCCCACCGGGCAGCGGCAAAACCACCTTCGGGATGCAGTTTCTCGATGCCGGGCTTGAGCAGGGCCAACCGGGGGTGTTCATCACGCTTGAGGAGAGCACCGATCGGGTGATTCGGAGCGCGACCGAGAAGGGAATGCCATACGACGAGTACGCCGAGACGGGACAACTGGCCGTTGTTGATCTTGATGCTATCGACATGGCCAATAGTCTCCGAAGTATCCAGACCGAACTCGTCGACCTGATCGAGGACTTCGGCGCGACCCGGCTGGTGCTCGATTCGGTTTCACTACTTGAGATGATGTTCGAGGATCGGGCGGTCCGCCGAAACGAGATCTACTCGTTCACCAAGCTGCTCAAACAGGCGGGGGTGACGACTATGTTGACCAGCGAGGTCAGCGACGACAACCCCTACGTGTCCCGTCACGGTATCGTTGAGTACCTCACCGACGCGGTGTTTTTCTTGCAGTACATCCGCCCCGAGGACTTCCAGGAGACGCGGATGGCCGTCGAGATCCAGAAGATTCGCGATGCCAATCACTCGCGCGAGAAGAAACCCTACGAGATCAGTGACGCCGGCCTCTCGGTTTACGAACAGGCGACGATCTTCTGATCACCCGTGACGGGTCACGCACTTCGGTAGGCCGACCAACTCGACCGGCTCCGAGTTGTCCGGTGAGTAGACCACCATCTGCCCCTGCTCCATGTAGGGAACTTTCCCCTCAAGTTCGGCGGGGATGTTCACACTATCGATGGCGTCCTCGTCGCCGAGGTTGAGGACGACCGTCGTGTTGAGCTGTTTGAAGACCGCATCGTGGATGTCCTGCGGATCCTGGGTGATCAAAAACAGCCCCAACCGCTCCTTGCGACCCTGCTTGGCGGCGTCGGT
>CAZFMU010000270.1:0-2318 GCA_964520165.1 uncultured Salinarchaeum sp.
GTACCGCATCAGTGTGAAACTCTCCTCGTCGATCGATCGGAAGTCGACGAGCAGACAGTCGACAGCGTCGGCCGTTGCGAGCCGTAAAATCGCCTCGTTGGCCGTCGCGACGGGGACGACGTTGATACCGTTCGTTCGATCAAGCGCACGCGTCAGCACCTCCGCGCGCTCGCGGTCGGCGTCAGCGAGTACGACGTTAACTGTGGCCCCGCGCTGAAGCGACTGCGTGGCGGGTGGGGCATCCACGACGAGTCGGGACTGTTGTGGGTCCGTCGGCAGACGGTCAGGAAGTGGTGTCCAGACACAGTACAGGAGGCGCCGGTCCTCGTAGACGAACGGCGTCAGCGACACGGCAATCGGGACCTGCGATCCATCCCTGGCGGCGTGGACCCACTCGAACCGGTGATATCCACCCTGGAAGACGGCGTCGATCATCTCCTCGGCCTTCAGGTACGAATCGCGGCCGTCGGGCTGCGTAGGCGGCGACCGTTCTGCCGGGTGGACCCCGGTCAGCGCCTCCCGAGAGTCGTATCCCAGCAGCTGAGCGACCTCTGTATTGCAGTCGACGAACTGATACCGGGACATGAGAAGGATCGGCTCGCCGGACGCCGGCGTCGCCTCAAGCAGGTCAGGAGCCGGAGCCGACGGCGCGGCATCAGTCGGCGTGTGTTCGCGCACCGCGTCGACAATTCGTTGGACCGACAGTGACCGACTGGTGAAGACGATGTCGAGATCGGGGACCGAGGTGGTCTGCTCGATTGCGGCGTCGGGCTCCGGGACGACCCCGACGACGGCCATGGGGTCGGACCTCGATTGGCGGTCTAGCGCCGTCGAACGAGCGACCGCCACGGTGTCGGCGAGGATGACCACCGCCGTCGGGCCATCGGCCTCCGCCTGGCGGTCGGCCGTCCGAATCGACGACACGATCCGGACGGTGTGGTCCCCGGGCGGCTCCGCCGGTGAGGCCACCCGCAGATCGGACCAGCGATGGTCTTCCTCGACGATCAGGAGGCGCATGGGATGTCACACTCACTCAGGCGTTCGTTACAGACCGGTTTATGTGTCATGGTGTCACTCGTGTGCATATTTTGGGCGGACGGCCGCGGTGCGACCTGCAGACGGTACACGAAACTGACACGCCGTTCGGCATCGGTTCGTGGGCGTAGCCACCCGAGCCCGTTGCACTACACCCGTACATGTGCACAGCGGGGAACCCGAGGCACAATCAGGGTCCGGTGGCCGGGGACGCGGCGGGCTACTGTGCTACCCCGACGAAGATGGTGTCGACCAGATCAAGGTAGCCGCCGGTGGTGAGCAGGTCGCCGGACGTGTTCTTCGCGATGGTCTCGAGGGCCGCCGCCGCGGTACCGTCGGAGAACGTCTCGCTCGTCGCGTCCGCGAAGTTACTGAACTGTCCCGTGGCAGTGAGGTCAACGGTCAGGTCCACCAGGATCGAGTCCGGCGGATTGCCCTCCGGGTTGACGAGCACGTCATCCTCCGGTTGTTGGGGAGTGTTGTACTTGCCTGGTGGGTCCATTAGGTTCGATTCGGAGCTGTTTGTCCCGGTGAACTTGAACAGTTCAGCGACGCCGTTGCCGGAGAGGGTCGTCTGGGTCCGCGTGCTGAAGTCGGCATTCGTTGGCGCGACATCATGATCGGTGACGTCGCTCCCGAAGCCGTTGGCGGCCGGGTCATCGGCCTCAATGTCACTGACGTACTGAAACGCGATACGGTCGGAGGTCGCGCTGAATCCCCCGCCGTTCTGGATCAGCATAATCTTCTCGAAGGTGAATGTCCGTTCTTCGAGCGGGACCGAGAGCGCGAGGGCGAACTCGTTGTTGATCCGGTCGTTGGCGACGACGAACGGACCGGACTCCCCGAAAGCCCCGTCGGTGGTGTCGCCGCTGAGATCCGGGTCGAGCGTGTAGCGTCCGGTCGTGCCGGCGCTGTCGGGAAAGCTGCCGCTGATGTCGTTGCCGGCCGGGTCCTGTAGCGTATCCGAGGTGTGGGCCGCGCGTACGATGAAATTCGGCTCGACGTTGAACTGGAAGTTGGCCGTGGGCGAGACGCTCTCGGCGAGCGTCGCTCCCGTCAGCGAGGCGGTGGCGCTCCCGACGGTGATGGCTCCCAGTCCGATCAGCAGACGACGGCGGTCCATGGGATTGGTGTGTGAGTAGGCGGTCGGGGAGACGATACCACGGCCGGCGGTCGGAGCGTTCGAAGGCCTTCGTTATGTTGGGCCCTGCGCTCCGATGTAGATTGCATCGACCAGTGACATGGGATTTCCAGAGGTCTGGAGATTGTTACTGCTCACGAAG
>CAZFMU010000271.1:0-2298 GCA_964520165.1 uncultured Salinarchaeum sp.
GAATGATCAAAACTGATCCGTCGCTCTTGATCCTAAAATCCCCATACTGAAAGATAGCAAGCAGTCACCAGACTACCGCCGAGATACCCACCCCAGTGAGCGTACATCGCGATAGGATAGGTCGTACTCGGAGCTGGCAGGAAAAGAGAGAGCACGATCAAGCCAGCACTCAGTCCGCCGAAGACACTCAATACAAGCTGGCGTCGTCTGTCGTGGAGGGACAACCAGCGGTCACCATTCAGGCCCCTCCGAATCGGTATCAGAAGAACAAGCCCGAGAATCAACAGCCCAGCCACAAACACGTCCTGACGGTCGTGATAGTACTGAGCGGTGACGAGTACGCCGAGCGCGAGAACACCGAGAAAGCGGACTGTGGCCCCTCTCCCGAACCACTTTGCGGTCGCATAGACGGTGAGTACCGTCGTGAGCCCACCAAACGCACAGACGATATCGGAGGCACCGTAGCCGATCAACGCCGCGACCCCGGCGGGGTAGAGCTGACTGAGAAGCCATCCAGTAGCGGCCGTTAGCAGCGGTGTGCTCACGAGAATAAGCCCGACAGACCGCCAGTACGCGCGAGTGCGATCAAGCTCTCGTGCAATGAGATACCCGGATGGAGCGACAATACCGTAGTAGAGGAGGTTCGCAGCGAGGTGATCGGTCGACCCGTGGATCACCTTCGCGACCCATATCAGGATCCAGTCGGCAAGTGGTGGATCGACTATCAGCGTCGTGCGGACATCGGGTGACAGACCGAGATGAATCAGAACAAGTCCGGTCGGGATCAGTAGGAGTACGATCCACAGCTGTTCTGTTACACCCCTGTGGCTGGGGGAAATGCCCATCTCTGATACTCGTGACACCAACGGTCGAATTAATCGTTTCGCAACGGGATAGCACAATCACCGGTCCGACGATACCGAGGAAGCGTCGACGATGCCCCGAGCTCCCCGTCGCTACTCATCGGAGTCGTCCGGCGGGCGGCTAGACAGCCGGTCGAAGCGCTCTTGCATCGATTGCTGTCGTTGATCGGTCGTCGCCGCATCGTACTCGGCCTCGATGATCGTCTCGTCCTCAAGGACGACCTCCAGCACGGCCGAGTCGTGCTGCCCTGCCTCGGGAAGTGTCTCGGTGTCGACGAAGAGGTCGAACAGCTCTCCATCGGAGGCTTCCAGTTCAAGCCGGGCTTTGCCGGCCTCAATCTCGTCGACAACGGCTGTATACTGCCCGTTGGGGATCATGAATATGACTGGTTGAGCACGACGTCTCCATCAGCGGACGACACGGTCACCGTGTCGCCTCCGTTGTTCCAGACCGGCTGGCCTGAGCCCCAGTACAGGTCGCTTTCTGTGTCGGTCCCACTACCCGTATGCAGCGTCACCGTCGCTCCGGGATCAATCGTCGTGCCAGCGGGGAACGTATACGTCCGACCGGCGGCGTCGCTCACCGTCCAGCCAGAGAGATCAAGCGCCTCATCACCGGTATTCTCAAAGACAACGTACTCGTCGTTGAGATTCTCGCGATCATTTCCGGCTGCATCGGCGTGAATCTCGTCAATCGCGAGGGCGGTCGTATCGTCTGTCTCTGAGTCGGTCCCCCCGTCCGGAGCGACAGGCGTTGTCTCGGTGACGCCACCGCTTGCATTGATCACTGCACGCTGGGTCACGTCCGGCGTCGGGCTCGGCTCGATTGGAGTACCCTCGCGAAGCGCCAGCGGAGCCATGGGCCCTGCCTGCTGCGTGTTGACGGTGACGTGAGTGCCGTTGCTTCGGAGTACGATATTGCCGTGTGTGGCCGTCCACGCGGTCTGGATGTCTCGGTCCGCGAGACGCTGGAGGGTGGCATTGGTTGGATGACCGTAGGGCGAATCATACGGAGCTGAAATCAGCGCAAGCTGCGGGGCTGCGGAATCGAGGATCGCCGCGCCGGTGCTGGAGCTACTCCCGTGGTGCCCGGCCTTCATCACGGTTGACTGGAGCTGCGCACCATACTGGTCGATAAGATACTGCTCGCCGTCGGCCTCGGCGTCACCGGTAAAGAGGAAACTGGCGTTTCCATGCTGGAGTCTGACGACGAGACTGTTCTCGTTGGGGTCTCCGCCATCGAGATAGTTCTCAGGCGGACCGAGAATCTGGGCAGTAGCACCACCGATGGGAATCGTGTCCCCGGCGTGGCTCTCGTACAGCGTCACGTTGTGCTGCTCAACGGCGTCGAGATACCGGGCGTAGGTCTGGGTCGTGGAGGTAAGCCCGGGATCATAGATCGCTCCAATACCATCTTTCTGAGTTTCGTAGTGGG
>CAZFMU010000272.1:0-2281 GCA_964520165.1 uncultured Salinarchaeum sp.
CTCACGATGTCTCCGGCAAGTACGAGCGCTTCGACGTGAACGCCGAGACGGCGGTTCCACGGTCGGTTCCCGGTCAGTCCGGCGGTCGGTTCCTCGCGACGGGCAACGAGCACGTTCCGAGCGGTCATATCACCGAGGATCCGGAAATCCGGACCGCACAGATGGACCGCCGGATGGCCAAACTCGATGCGGTTGAGGACGATCTCGCCGAGCAGTCGACAAGCCTCCAGCGTCACGTCGGCCCCGAGGACGCCACCTACGGCATCATCACGTGGGGCACCCAGCAGGACACCGTTTTCGAGGCGGTCGAACGGCTTACCGACCAGGGCGTCTCGGTCAAGGGTCTGGGCGTCAGCCAGCTGCTGCCGTTCCCCGACGAAGAGATGACCGCCTTCCTTGAGTCCGTTGACGAGGCCCTTGTCGTCGAGATGAACGCCAGCGGGCAGTTCCGCGGACTGATCCAGCGGGAACTCGGCCGGTTCGGCGATCAGCTGGCGAGTCTCCTCAAATATGACGGCGAACCGTTCACCCCCGGCGAGATTGTCGATGGCTTTGAGGTCGAAATCCTCGGCGACCGGGCCGCACTGGCATCGACGACGGCGAAACTCCAGCACACCGCAGACGACTGACCATGAGCAGTGACTTCAGCGCGATCAACGACCCACACGAGCATAGCCGCGATGACTACACCCCCGAGGGCGAGCCCCAGCCGACGTGGTGTCCGGGCTGTGGCGACTTTGCCGTCGCCAAGTCCCTGAAAGGGGCCCTCTCCGATGTCAGCAAGGGACCTGACGAGACTCTTGTCGTCACCGGAATCGGCTGCTCGGGCAAGCTCAACAGCTATGTCGACACCTACGGTTATCACGCCATCCACGGCCGCGCGCTCCCGGTTGCCCGCGGGGCAAAACTCTCGAACCCCGATCTTGAGGTCATCGCCGCCGGCGGTGACGGTGATGGCTATGGCATTGGCGGCAACCACTTTATGCACACGGCCCGGGAGAACCACGATCTTACGTACATTGTGTTCAACAACGAGATCTTCGGGCTGACCAAGGGCCAGACCTCGCCGACCAGTCCGAAGGGCCACAAGTCCAAGACCCAGCCTCATGGGTCGGCCAAGGATCCCGTTCGACCACTTTCGTGGTCGCTGTCGGCCGGTGCGTCCTACGTTGCCCGGACCGCGGCGACCAACCCGCGGCAGGCCCAGGAGATCATCGCCGAGGCGATCGAACACGACGGCTTCGCCCATATTGACTTCCTCACGCAGTGTCCGACCTGGAACAAGGACGCCAAGTCCTACGTCCCCTACATCGACATCAACGACTCCGATGAGTACGCCTTTGACCCATCCGATTACGACGAGGCCATGGAGATGGCCCGCGAGGCCGAGATCGCCATCCACGAGGGCGAGGTTCTGACCGGCCGCTTTTACACCGAGGAGGGACGGCTGACAGCCACCGAGGAGAAACAACAGATCGGCGAGCTTCCCGAGACCCCGCTTGCCTACCAGCAGTTCGATGGGGATGCAGAGGCATCCCGGCGGTCCTACGAGCTGCTTGGACGTCACACGTAACCGACCCCACCCTACTTCGCTCACCCTGATGGGTTCGCTCGTTGCGGGAGAGGCGTTGCTGTGAGACTCGCCGTCAGTTGTCGCCGGGGAGAACGATCGTTCCTCGCCCGTACCGACCGTCGGGGTCGGCGTCTCCACCATTCAAGAGGCCGGGCTACTGCGGCCCGTGATACCGCCGACATGTGCGACGGTATCACTGTTTTTTGATATGTGGCCCCTGTAGAACGAGCATCGGGTAGTGAGTCACATAGCAGAAACATCGTTGTCTGTTTCCCACCATGTCGGCTTCCGCTCCGGCCTACTCGCCCCGTGCTTCCGACCAGTCGGAACCCCTCGCTCCGTGAGACTGGAGGCTCCGCCTCGAAAGATGTTGAGCCGGCCGATGGCCGTTTTCACTCCGGAAACGACTCTTTGTCGTTTCAAAAGGTATTTTTCCATCAGGGGCAAATATTCATGTAATGAGCACGGAGTCGACGGCCGAGCGCATCCTGTCCGTCCTTGAAGAGGACGCTCAGGCCTGCTACGCCGAGATCGCAGAACGGGCCGATGTGTCGAAACCGACGGTCCGTAAGTATATCAATCAACTTGAGGAGGAGGGCGTCATCGTGGGGTACTCCGCCGAGGTTGATCCAAAGAAGCTCTCGGGACAGTCGATCGCGTTCGTCGGGATGGATGTCGAAAGCGAACAGTACGTCGAGGCGATCAAGC
>CAZFMU010000273.1:0-2275 GCA_964520165.1 uncultured Salinarchaeum sp.
TCCCCTCAAGCCAGGGAGCGGCAGCCACGTTCCTGGCCGCCGTTTCGGCCCACGTTGAGCACGATCGGTTCAAACGGATCGCCGATGCCGTCCTTACGCGCGCCGGATCGCTAATTGAGGAGGCCCCGCAAGCCCACGCGACACTCGCCCGGACTGCCGTCCCCGCGACGGATATCGTAACGACGCCAGCGGCCTGGCCGGCCCGACCGGACGGCTTATGATTCTACCAGCCCTTCCTTAGAGTCATGTTACTTATCCGGGGGCGTGCCGGTGGAACGGCGCTTACTGGCACGATTTACGAGCAGGGAGAGACGCCACCCTCCTTCGATGGAGCACCAATTGAGAGTCTTCCATATGTCTGGGTGTGTGATGAGTTCTATGAGGTCGAGAGCGGCGGACTCGTCCAGACAATTGACGACCGCGAGGTCAATGTTGCCTTCGAATCGCCATTACCGCGCGGCTTTCGCACCCGACGGGAGGCGGTTGCTGCTGCACACGAGCACCTCCGCACCCAGTTTGCCCGCGTCGGTGTCGACTCCGAGACGGTCGATATTGAACACCAGGATGTTGACCCCGACGATCGGCCGTCGCCGATCACACACGGCTCGGCCTGACAGCCCAACTGCTCTGAGGGCTTTGATCCGCTGTAACTCTCCTGCTGTCCGGAGAGCCTTCAGCTGTTTTTACTGAAAGCGGTCATTCGTGGGCATTCCATCGGAGGTCGTCGTATCTGCGTGCCTGTTCGGTCCCAAAGCCCTCCGCAAGCGCCTGTCTGAGGGCAGCCGTGCTGCTACGGTCGATCCGAGCGAGTTCGTCGGCCTTGGCGATCGGGGCTGGGGGACCCCGTTCGGCGGCGACTGCCTGAAGCACCCACTGGGTGATCCGCTCGCGTCGGTCGTCATCACGAACGATTCCATAGGGCGCCTCAATCCGATAGAGGAGGTCCTCTCGGGGATCATACAGCGCGAAAAAGGTCACTTCGTAGGCCTCTGGTGATGCCTTACGGTCGATCCCGAAGGGTGCCTCCGCGATGAGTCCGTCTGCGCCACCGCGCGAGCGGAACCAGTTGGTGTAGGTGAGACTGTCAGTCTCCCGTCGGCGCTCGATCCGGGGAGTTCCGTTGGCGTCAACGGTCCGGTCGTAGCTGACCTGCTCAAGGATCCGCCTGAAAAAGGCGGTATCATCAACCCAAGGGGTCTCTGTGCGGGTGCGGAGTGTCCTGGTGAGTGCTTTCGTCGCTGGATTCTTGACGAATCCAATGATCGGACGGTCGGTGGCGATAGCTCGTTCGACTAGCCGGAGGTAGTTCTCGATCACGTCCCGTGGCCCTCGTTCCTCGTGGAGTAGACCCTCTAGTTCTGGGTCGCGATCGGCCCAGTTGAGCATTCCCTTGGGGTAAATCGGACCATCAAGTACGAACAGGTCCTCGACACGCTCGAAGTGCGAGAGTGCGTGAGTGCTCTCGGCGAGGTACAGCGCCAGTTCGTGGACAACACTCTCCTCGAAGCGTGATACGGCGGGCGCGCGCAGCAGTTGACTTTCGACATAGCCCTCGTCAAGCTGTTCGTCGCGATCAACGACCGCGCTGGCATCGTCGGTGTGGACCGCCGTGACGAGTGTTCGATACCGGTGAGTGTCGAGATCCGAGGGGACGACCGCCATCGCCGCCTGTGCGACGTCAAGGACGAGGCCGTTCTTGAACGAGGTTGGGTTGATCGTTCCCGAGTCGAGGCCGTGGACGACCTCGTATGCGGTCGACTCAAGGGCAGCCCCCTCGATATCGATCTCTCGACAGTACTGTTCGTCGACGGGGCGGAGCAGCGGCTCGCCACTATCGTCGCGTAATGGATCAAGAAACTCCCGCCAGACAGTTTCAGCGAATGCCCGCTGGTCCTGCTCGTCGATTGTCGATCCGATCCGGCGGGCGTGTCGTGTGATTCCCTCGAAGTGGACCGGATCGAGTCCCATATCGTATCGGTACCGGCCGTTAAGTAAAAACCCGCCGGGTCAGCGAAGCCGATGTGGTTTTTTCCCTCGCCCTGCCAATCAACGGTGTGGAGTTACACGTCCGGTATGAGGGTGATGACGACCCCAAGAAGTGTACCGCGCGGAAGCTCGCCCGGCTCGGTGAGGCGACGCTGCACCGGTCACCTGCGGACACCCCGTACGGAGTCGTCCTCGATCCGCATGCTGACCAGGCACTCTCACCGGCCGACGCTGATGCGGCCGACTCCCTCATCGCACTCGATTGCTCCTGGGAGACGGCCGACGCCGA
>CAZFMU010000274.1:0-2271 GCA_964520165.1 uncultured Salinarchaeum sp.
CGCAGTCCCGACGTCAAGGAAATCGACGTCAAGTGACGCGATCGGATGACACCGGACGCGACGGGGCGTCACCACCTTCGGTTCTCACGGATATTTGCGGATCCAGCACAAGCGCGTACCGTCGCACAGGCAGTCGCCCAGGAGGAAAACGCCATTGACGGAGCACGGGCCCAAACGCGGGTGTGTCACTCCGGGGCTACCGTCGAAGTGGTGATCGAGGCGACGGACGCCCGCGCGCTGCGGGCCGCCAAGCTGACGTGGCTATCCCTGGTGGCGACCGCCGAGCGAACGATGGCGGTCGCCGATGGGGAGTGAAAGCAGAGGTTTTTCCGTATGGCGCTCCACCGTCGAGGCATGCAAGGTAGTCTGCCGCCAGGCGCACAAGAAAAAGTCGAGGAACTGAAGGACCTCCAGGAGACCGCCCAAGAACTCGCCGTCCAGAAGAGCGAGGCCGAAACAGAACTCACCGACTCTCAGAACGCCCTTGAGGAACTCGAGGACATCGACGAGGACGCCACGATGTACCGCGAGGTCGGCGAGTTGCTCATCAAGACCGACTACGCGGAGGCCCGAGAAAACCTCGAAGAGAAGGTCGACGATCTTGAGATTCGTGTCGAGACACTTGAGCGCCAGGAAGAACGCATCCAAGAGCAGTTCGAGGAGCTCCAAGAGGAACTCCAGGAGATGCTCGGCGGTGGCGGCGGTGCCGGCCCGATGGGCGGCATGGGCGGCCCGGCCGGCGGCTCCTGACCGGTTATGGTCGACGACGAGACAGTGGTGTCGACCGCCGCCGAGGCGGCTGAAGACGTTATCTTCTCACGGTATCGTCGCAGCGAGATCGATGACTATGATGTGACGGTCAGTTTTGAGGAGGGAGTCCTTGAGATCGACGTGTATGTTGACGGTCCAGGTGACGACGATCAGCTCGCCGAGGACGCCGCCCTCGCCGCCCGCGGGGCGGTCGATCGGCTCTTCAATTAATGCAACAGATCGCTGGACTCTTTGTAGCTGGCAGACGAAGCCCGGATCGTGACGCGAGGGGTCGGTGCAGCCACCTGGGGGTACACAGCGCGGCCGGAGTGGACCGATCCGATCGTTCTGGCCCTTACCCAACTCGGGGCCACCTGGTGGCTACTCGGTGTATTGGCGCTCGTCTACCTCGTGTGGCCGGCGGCACGGCGACAGCTCACCGGACTGCTCGGGGTCTGGTTGGCCGGCATCGGCATCTACCGTGGGCTGAAGGCTGCCGTTGCTGTGCCCCGGCCCGCTCGGCCACCCGTTGCGATCGGCGCGCAGTGGCTCACCCCCGATAGCCTGCTCTATCAGGTGGTCGTTGCGAGCAGCGGCTATGGCTTTCCAAGCGGTCATGCAACGAACGCCACGATCGTCTATGGAGGGCTAGCGGCCATCATCGTCATCCGGACCGGATACCTCTGGCAGCCGGTCGGAGCGGCGATGAGCGTCGTCGCCATGGCCGCCCTCAGCCGGGTGGCCCTCGGAGTCCACTACGTCATCGACGTGATGGCCGGCATCGGGATCGGCGCGCTCTTATTGTTCATCGTCGTGTTCGTCGGCATCTATACCGACGACCCCGCACCGACGACCGCCTTCGGCGTCGCAACAGGGACCGGCGCACTCGCGTTGGCGATCGATCTCTCGTCGGTGACCGCGGGCCTAGTACTCGTCGCCATCGTCGGCGCCGTGGTAGCCCACCTGCGCGAACAGCAACTAGAGGGATAGCGGTCCGCTCCGCGGATCGCCTCACAGCCAGTCCTGGGGCGTGGTGTCGTAGTCGACCGCGTCCGCCGCAAGATGTTCGACAGCCGCCCACTCAAGTGACTCCTCGGAGACCTCCGCACCGTCGTACCGGAGCAACAGACCCTGTTCGTCGGGCTCGGGCTCGGAGTCCCGTCGTCTGGCGACCTCAAGGTCGCGCTCGGTGACCTCCTTGCGGATGGTCTTGAGATTCACCGGTCGTCCCCACAGCTCGAAGACGCGCTCAAGGACGCGCTTGGCCTGCTCGTGGTCGAGTTCGATCCCGTTGTACTGGTGAGCCAAGAGCAGTTCGTTGCGGTTGTTGTAGTTGCCATCCTCGACGACGATCGTTGGCTTGCCGAAGTTCGTGAACTCAAGGAGGAGCTTGCGCTTGACGTCGCCGGGGTCGTTGCTAGCCACCCGGTAGTCCTCGTTGGCCCGGGAGTACTCGTAGGTGAAATACCCCTTCTGCTCGACGAACTCCTGGGTCAGGAAGGCATCGAGGAACGTGACGTC
>CAZFMU010000275.1:0-2253 GCA_964520165.1 uncultured Salinarchaeum sp.
GCATCCGGCCGGATAAGCACCACTTGATCCCCCTCGTCAACCCCATAGTTCAGTGTCGGTCGGGTGACTCGCCGGCTGTCAAACCCGACCGTTGCAAGATACGTTCGCATAGTAATGTGATAGGTACAAATGATGATAACGCTATCGTTGAGGTTCAGTTTCGTTTTCGTGCATCACTGGCGGTATGCGTCCATTATTGTGGAAAGAAACATCTAACAACTTACTTACGGATGGAACGACTGCTAGTATATGTCGGACGTTGCCGTCACGGTCGTCCCCGCAACAAGACCATATTGCGCCGCGCAGGACCGCGGCACAATGACGGCTGTCGTCCGGCAGAACGCGCGCGGAGGCAGCATTCAGTCCATGTGGGGGGTCATAGTCGGGGGGATACCTCCGACAACCATGATCGTCTCGCAGACCTGCAGACGGTCACTCGCGTTACCGTGATACTGCATTGAGGACAGACAAACTATATCGGAAGCGGCAGGTGTCAACCACAAAAGCGAATCCGGCGCCGGCTATCGCTGAACATCCTGAGACATTCCTTGAAGACAGAAGGCCGAAGGGAGGTTACCAGAGGTCGCGAATGCGATCTACGACGGACCGGTCGTCTCCGGACGCGGACTCGCGCTTGCGCACCTCCGCGAGAGCATCGACCTGTGCGTCGGTCGTTTCCTCGCTTCGCACCTGGTTGTCTGGGCCCTTGACGTTGTGCAGTTGGGAGACCGTCTCATCGACCGACTCATCGGTGGTGTGTGTCGTCGCGGCAGCCGAAGAGACGTTCGTCTCGAAGTCATCGACTGTGGTGTCAAACTCCAAGCGTCGTTCCTGGCCGATCCGGCCCCCCTGGACAGAGAACTCCGCTCCCTCAAGCGCCTGATCGATATCTGCCCGGACGTTTTCGTCACTGACGGACTCGTCGGTCGTATCATCGGCTGCTTCATCGACGGGAGCCGCCCGCTCAATGTACTGAGCAACCAGGGCCGCCCCTGTTCCCGCGACGACGAGGACGAATCCGACCGCGTAAATGCTTACCCCCAGGGCGCTGTAGTCCGGGGGCGTCGTCACATTCCAGTCGGTCGGATACGCCCACACGAACAGCGCCGTCGCGACGATGGTCACCAGTGTGCCCACACCAGCAACCGCAATTGTCCGCCGATCAACCGGCAACAATACGACCACACTGGTCAGCAGGACTGGAAGGCCTACCGCCGCCATCACGGCGGCAATCTCTCGCACACTGTAGGTCGACATGGCGCCGTCGGGCAGCGTTGCACTGTAGAGGAACGTCAGAATGCCGGCCAGACACAGCCCAAGCCCAGCGAAAAAGAGCCCGAACCCGGCGTAGACGTCGATGGTTCGGTCGGGGATGCCGAGGTACCGGCGGTAAGTCGAGACCAGCCGACCCTCGCGTGCCTCACTCATGGCTCTGGTACGAAACAAGAGGGGCTGGCCGGTGCCGTCGCGGGCGGGCGATACAGGCAGTCATATAGGGTGTATCTACGCATCGTCGTAGTAATGGCTGTCGGCCGGACTCTCAGTAGTTTTTGAACAACAGCGCTCGGACATCGTCCTGGGTGCGGGCGGTCTCGACACTCCCATCGGGCAGTTCGACCTCGTATCGGGCGTCACCCTCGCCCTCGTGCCATTTGTCGGCGTGCTCTTCGAGCAGACTGAGGTTGGCGGTCAGCGGCGACGACCCGCCGGTGTCGGACGGCGTCTCGCTCGTCGCTTCCGTGTCTTCCTCAGACGGGGTCTCGTCGACGGTCGACGCGTTGTCGTCCGCTGGTGCATCATCAGACGCGTCTGTTGACGCCTCGTCATCCGACGAGCGGAGTTCTGCCAGCGACAGATCAACCGGTGCTAGCGGATCGGTATAGCGCGTCTCGATTGCCGCAACGAGTGCGTCGACCAGCTCGCTCTTGGTCATCTGGCTGCGCCCCTCGACATCGTAGACCGCTGCCATGGTGTACAGATCCATCTCCTCGCGGTCCTCGCCGTCACTGTACTGGAGGGTGCGCTCGGAAAGTGCCTGCCTGAGCTGATCAGTTGGGAGCTCATCGGTTGAGAGCGACCCCTCGTCGTCGAGATCGATTGTTCGACGGGGATCATCAACGGCGTCCGCGAGATCCAGCAGGTACGTCAGCACGTGATCCCGCTCGACTGTCGCGTAGGGACCGCCATGGATCTCTGAGAGTTCCTCTTTGAGGGCATCGATCCGATCAAGTTGCGCGTCGGTGACATCAAGTG
>CAZFMU010000276.1:0-2220 GCA_964520165.1 uncultured Salinarchaeum sp.
AGCACCCGGTCGCCTGTCCCTTCTGCGGCCACGACGCCATCTTCGATGAGAAGGGCCATTGGACGCGGGAACTCGATGCGACGACCGATTCGGACGAACTCCGTGCCGAGATATGGCACCAGTTCGAATGCCCGTTCTGTGAGAACCGGTTTGCGATGAAGACCGCCGACGCCGAAATTGCCGTCGAATAGGCCGCCAGCGCACACGGCGCTCACGGATTGTTGTCTCTCGGCCGCAAGCAGTTATGGTCCTTCGTTTGATAGGTATCCAATGAGATGCTTCTCCCGGCCGCCAGCCTCCTTACTGGGCTGACGTTGCTTCTGATCGGCGCCGACCGAATGGTCGATGCGGCGGCTGAACTGGCGCTGTATTACGGGCTCTCATCGTTCTTCATCGGCGTCACGATCGTCTCTATCGGCACCTCGATTCCGGAGATGACGACCTCGTTGTTCGGTGCCCTTTATGCGGCCGGCGATCTCCTCGTTGGCAACATCATCGGATCCGAGACAGCACAGATCACACTGGCAATTGGAATCGTCGCACTGGTCGCCGGGATTGAGGCCGACCGGCGGAACGTGCTCGTGTATGGCGGAGCGATGCTCCTTGCGATGATCATCATGATCCTTGTTCTTGACGATGGGGTGATCATCCGCTCGGAGGGTGTGTTGATGATGCTGGCCTACGTTGCATTCATTCACGATCTGTACTCCCACGAAGGTGGAGCCGAGGTCACTCCGGAGGTCGTTGAAGGGCGAGCGACGCCCCAGCGTGCACTCCCACGGATCCTCCTTGGAATTGTCTTGGTGGCCATCGGTGGCCATCTCCTGGTCACCAGCGGTGTCACCCTCGCCCGGATGCTCGGAATCCCCGAACTGCTGGTCGGTCTCCTCACCGGACTAGGGACGACGACGCCCGAGATTGCTGTCTCGAGTCTCGCCGCCTACCGTGGTGCAAGTGGCATTTCTGTCGGGGGCCTCCTCGGAAGTAACATCACCGATCCGGTCTTCTCGCTCGGTATTGGTGCACTCGTGACGGACGTGGTTGTCACCGACACGGCGGCGCTCTCACTTACGATGGGGTACATGCTGCTCGTCTCGATTGCCGTCCTTGCGCTGCTGTTTTATGCCCGTAGGATTGACCGGCGCCTCGGCGCTGTCTGTCTGCTGTTGTACCTCCCGAGCCTAGCGCTCGCTTGATCTTCTCCCCCACCTGAGCCGGTGTTGCTGCATGAGCATCATAGCGTTTCGCCGCGAGTACCAACGCGACTCAAACTCTTGTACACCCGGTGTACGCGAGTCAGAGCCGGTAAGACCACCGGGTGAGCTACCCACCCTGCTCGCGCTGACGCGCTTGATGCGGGTGGGGCTTCCTGGTTCCGCGATGCGCTTTTTGACGGATGCGTTCAGCGTCCGAAATGAGCGTCGCGTTCGAGAATCGTATATCCTTGGGCGGCAAGCGCATCGGGTTGATACCGCCGCATCAACACCTGCTGTGGAAGTCGCCGAAGGCCGAAGCGACGGTCCGCAGTGTACTCAATGGTAACAGTCGTCTGCTCGCCGTCGGCACCGATCGTTACCGTGTATGTCCCCCACGGCGCTCCGTCGGCTGTTACTGACAGGTCGATCCGGATCTGGCCCTCTTTGAGGGATGTCCGCTGGGCGTTAACCGTCATCTCGGTCTGACGGCGACCGAAGAGATCGGTGAACGTGTACGTCGTTCCCTTGTCGGTGGTGATGACATCGGCGAGACCCCATTGGAACGCCAGCAGCGGGGGCCTGGGACCGGTAAAGACGTCGGCCACCGTTTCTGGGTCGTCTGCCGTCCGTATCCGAGCCGTGCCGCGGGGGCGCAGAATTGGGGCCCGAAGGAGAACGATCATTCCTATCGCGACCACGGCTGCTGGCAGAAGTCCCTGCCAAGCGTAGACGGCCAGAAAGGGAATAAATACAAGCCCGACAAGCAGGCCGGTGACAAGACGCTGGCGACTACGATACTGGTCAATGACCGCGAGGAGTTCCTCAGGCGGGACAGTGGCGGAGGGCATCGCCTGAGACCCACGCTGCCGGACAGGTATCCTTTATGGAAGTTCCAAGGCTAAACCCCTGCATTCCCCGCCACTCCACAATACTCCGGCGACGTGACGTTGCGATGGAGTGGCTCTGAGCCGTCGGCCTCATCCCCGGCATGAACGGCGGGGCGTTCGCCCCGCTACCGCTGAAA
>CAZFMU010000277.1:0-2204 GCA_964520165.1 uncultured Salinarchaeum sp.
TTTTCAAGCAGAAGACGGCATACGAGATCAGCCTCGGTCTCGTGTGCTCGGAGATTGGTAGAAGAGACAGGCTCCATGTCGCGTTCGTCTGCGTCGAGAACGCCGGCCGTAGCCAGATTGCCGCGGCGGTTGCGGAGACCCACCTCCGGGTGCGCGACCGCTCCGATATCGAAATCCACTCCGGTGGGACCGACCCCGCCGATGCGATCTATCCCGCTGTCCGCGAAGTCATGACGGCCAAGGGGTATGATCTCTCCGATCGCTCGCCGACGCGGATCACCGACGAGACCCTCCAGACGTGCGATGTGGTCGCGCTAATGGGCTGTGACCTGTCCGCTACGGATCTCCCGCCGGGGATGCTCGTACGTGACTGGGGATTCATCGATCCAGCCGATACCGACTTGGAATCGGTCTGGGCGATCAGTACCGAAATCGAACAGCGTGTGATTGAACTCATTGATGATCTGCCGACCCCGGCAGAGCGTCGGGCGACCCGGCTACTCCACGAGTGACGGATTATCCATCAGCCGGTCTCGGTCGGCACCCTCCGGGCCGCTGGCGGCAGTGATACATCGTCGGTCGGCACACAGTCGACCCCGCGAAGCTGGAGAGCAAGCACCGCCTGTTCCTGAGCGGTCTCGTCAACCGGATAGAGCGTCGTTTCCTCCTCGTCATGCACGACCGTGAGCGTCGACTCCGTGACACGCACCCGGTCGATAGCCGACACCGGAAGTGCGGTGTGTGCGTGCCATGGGATGAGAAGATATCCAATCGCCCCAAGCAGGCTAGCGACCGCCGTGAGCAGCGCTATCACGTCGATTGATCCGGAGAATATCGATCCAACGCCCGCCATGGCTGTTCCGGCCAGCCCAACGGTTGACCAGTCGGCGACACGCCCGATTATGGCTGTGCGTCCAGCGGCGAGACTGCGCCAGAGCCCTCGTGCTGTCGCGACCGGGCCAGGCCGGACTCGGAGGTGACCATTGTGGACGTGGGCTGGCCCGACAGCCGTCCAGAAGCCCCACGGGTCGGTCATCGCCGCCACCCCGCAGCCACGACGGACGCCTGCATGGGTGTCGAATACTGTTGAGCCCCCGAAAACCCCACTTGCCGTTGCAACGACAGCAACGCGACACTCACCACGAGGCGTAGGCCTCAACGTCCTCGTCCGGGGCCGCCGCAATCCAGTCGATGGTACGAACGGCCTGAACGGCCCGCTCAGAGGCGATGTCGGAGGCAAGAATGCGTGGCGGACCATGATCCGCCCCTTCAGAATCCGCGTCAACCCGCTTGATCCCGAGCACCCCGTGATATGCTGTGTGCATCCCGATCGGTGCCCGGTACCCATCGGCCGCCTCAGCGACGATATGGGTCGCTCGTTCCGGTACGCCTGCAGCAGTCAGTAGGTCCAGTAACGGGATACACCGCCACTCGGATTCTGAGAGCCCGGAACTGGCACAGTGGATTCGGTAGGTTGCGTGGTGAGTCCGAAAGCGCGCGGCGAGTTCCGACAGGTCGAACCGTCGCGTTGTCCCCTCGCCGACGACGGCCACCGTCACCATGATTATGTGTCGCATGCGTCCCGAAGGATATTGCTGTTTCGGCTCAGTTGCCCCCAGGGCCCTGCCGGCCCCTAAGCGCGGATCACGGTCGTGAGACGAGATAGTAGGCCGTGATCCCGATTACTCCGGAGCCGACGATCATGGCAAGATACTGTGGAGGTCCGACGGGAACCGGAATCGCGGTAATAAGGACGAGCCAGAGGATGCTAAACAGTCCCGCAGCAGCAAGCGCCATGACGGCCGGGTTCTCGCTGATCGTCGTCATCGTATCGGCCGGTTGGACCCTCTGATATAAGTAACGGGGGGAAACGGTCCACCGATGGTCGGGTGGATTCAAGTGCGTCTTCGATCCATCATCAGGTGATGTCTGACACGCAGATGACGGTGGCCTGTCCGCACTGTGGGCGGTTTGCGGTCGTGGCGCTCCCGGCCGATGCGTCGGGTGTCGGTGAGGTTCACACCTCGCTTCGGTACGCCAACCGCACGACGTGTGAACACTGCGACCGAGATTTCAGCTACCAACTCAAGTAGTATCCAGGAGCGCAGCCAGACGGCGTGTGAGGGTCTCCAATTCGGTTGTCTCGTTGGTAAGCTAACCCACGGCTAAAGCCGTGGGCTTTCAGCGTGGACTCCCGCTCTGGC
>CAZFMU010000278.1:0-2136 GCA_964520165.1 uncultured Salinarchaeum sp.
CCGAACACACCGATCGCGACGTGACCGTCCACGTCAATACCGCCGATGACTACGAGGAAGGATCGGTCTACCTGACCGTGACCGGCACATCAGCTGAACACGGCGACGATGGATCGGTCGGCCGTGGTAACCGGGTCAACGGGCTGATCACGCCCAACCGATCGATGTCGATGGAGGCCTCCTCCGGGAAGAATCCCGTCAATCACATCGGTAAACTCTACAACGTGCTGTCGACGGAGATTGCCGAGACGGTTGTCGCCGAGGTTGATGGCATCCGTGATCTCCGGGTACGACTACTCTCACAGATCGGCCGCCCGATTGACGATCCACATGTCGCCGATGTTCAGGTCGTAACGGATGACGACGTGTCGTTGTCTGCCATTGAACCGGAGATTGTCGATATCGTTGATCGAGAACTCGCCGATGTCACGACCATCACCGACCGGATCCTCGCCGGCGAACTCTCAACCTTCTAGCACAGCACTCAGGTTGCGCGCTCGTAGGCCTCTGTCAGCGTCGCCACCAGTCGTCCGATCGGCAACCGGATTCCCACGCCGCGCGACAGGTAGGCGACCGGAAGGAGAACGATTCCGAGGACGATGCTGAGTTGCAACAGCCCAAGGATGGCCATGCGATACAGGCGGTCGAACATCACGAGTATCTCTGTTGCACTATCGGACTTACTTAAATATTGAGGTCGTAAACCCCGACGCAGTATGGCGATTCTGGGGATACCCGGAGGTACGCTCCAGACGCGGTGTCCGATTGCCGAATCTGGGTATCCGTCGGGTCGCTCACTCGCTGGCCTGAGGTAGGCCCCCTATATTATTCTGATAACGTACGCACCGGCAAATCGCAAAGAACGAAAGGTCGGGGTGCCGAGATAGCCCATGAGCAATTATCTCGTCGTGATGGAGGCGGCGTGGTTGGTTCGTGATGTTGCGTCGGTTGACGATGCGATTGGCGTAGCGGTGAGCGAGGCCGGCAAGCGACTCAACGACGCTGACATGGACTACGTCGAGGTTGACGTTGGCGCAACGGGCTGTCCGGCCTGTGGCGAACCCTTCGACTCGGCGTTCATCGCGGCGGATACCGCGCTCGTGGGACTCATGCTCGAGATGACGGTCTTCAACGCGGACACGGCCGAACACGCCGAGCGGATCGCAAAGAGCGAGGTCGGTGGCGCATTGCGGGACGTACCACTCTCCGTCGTTGAGACGGCCGAACTTGAGGAAGACGAAGAGGACGCCTGACCCCTCGGCGGGCCGGCCGTCACAACACTTATTCTATAACCCCGGGTAATCTTGCGTATGGACTTGCCGACATCGGCCGATCTCAAGGAGCGGCGAGAAGAGCTGGGACTCACCCAGGCCGAGCTGGCGGCCGCGGCGGATGTCTCACAACCGCTGATTGCCCGGATCGAAGGGGGAGACGTTGACCCTAGGCTTTCGACACTCCGACGGATCGTCAACGCCCTCAAACAGGCCCAGGGTGAAGTCGTCCGCGCGGCAGATCTGATGAACGAGGACATCATTTCGGTCACGACTACCGATACCGTCAGGGACGCGGCGACCGAAATGAGCGAGAAAGCTTACTCACAGCTGCCGGTGGTGCAAGACGATGTCCCCGTCGGGTCGATCAGTACCAGCGACCTCTCGGAACTTCCGGAGTCCGCGCGCGACGATCCCGTTGCCGACCATATGGCTGAGAGCTTTCCGACGGTCTCGCCGGAGGCAACGCTTGATGTGGTCCAGAGCTACCTTGAGCACACTACGGCTGTAATGGTCACCGACGATGGTCGCACCGTCGGGATTATCACCGATGCTGATGTTGCAGCCCGACTTTCCTAATCCATCCCGCCAAAGACCGCCTCGGCGTCCGCAGGGACGTCGAAGTCATGGAAGTGTTCGCCGCGCTCCTTACTGAGGACGTTCAATGCCGCAGCAGCGCCGTCGCCGGCGGAGATGACGGCCTGCCACTCCTCGGCGCGCACCATCGCTCCTGTCGCGTAGGCGTCCTCGATGCTTGTCTCCATGCTCACGTCGACATCGACAACCCCATCCGCCATCGCACAGCCGAGCTCCTCGGCGAGGCTCCGATCCGCACCGGTCGCGAGGATGACGTACTCGGCCTCGT
>CAZFMU010000279.1:0-2086 GCA_964520165.1 uncultured Salinarchaeum sp.
TCATTGCCGCCGAGGATGTCTTCGAGAACGCCTCACGCGGCGATCGGCCGGCCGAGTCCGCGCTTGAAGAGGTCTTCGGGACGACCGACCCTCTCGAGATTATTCCGGAGGTGATCAAGCGTGGCGAAATCCAGATCACGGCCGACCAGCGCCGCGAGATGCGCGAGCAGAAACACCGCCAACTGATCGATCGGATCGCACGCAACGCAGTCAACCCACAGATGGACGACGCCCCCCACCCGCCGGAGCGGATCGAGAGTGCACTTGAGGAGACGGACTTCCGGGTCGATCCGATGGAACCGGTTGAACCCCAAGTCGAGGAGGCACTCGATGCCCTGCGGCCGGTGATCCCGATCCGGTTCGACGAGATTACCGTCGCCGTCCAGGTGCCGGCCGAATACGCCGGCAGTGCCCAGGCCCAGATCAGGGAGTTCGGCAGTCTTGACAAAGAGGAGTGGCAGCCCGATGGCTCCTGGATCGGCGTGATCACGTTCCCAGCGGGGATGCAAGACGAGTTCTACGATCTGATCAACGAGGTCACCAGCGGCGAAGCCGAAACCCAGATCGTCACGGACGCCGACGAGATTCGGACCCGGTGATCGGCCGGGGGGCCCGTCAGTTTTAAGGACCCCTCCGGCAAACCCCCCAACGCCAGATGCCGAAAGTGGAGATTACGGTCCCCGAGCATCTCGAAATGCAGATCGCTCAGCTGGTCGAACGCGGCGAGTTTCTTAACCGCGAGGAGGCCATCGAAGAGTTGCTCTCAACGGGACTGAAGGCCTACAAAACGAGTGGGCCATCGGACGAAGAGGAGGAGCCGGGGTACGAGGATGACGGAATGATGGGTCACGAGGACGAGTACGTCTTCTAATCGCACGTGTTCGCGCCGCTGACAGCACGATATCCGTGGCGTGATCACGCCCGGCGTTACACAGAATCGAGAAGAAAGCCCACGACATAGACGTGGGAGAAGTCACACAAACAACAGCGGAACGACGATAGTGAGTCCCACCCCGATCGCAAGGACGAGTCCGCCGACGAGGACCGTCCAGCGGGCATACTCACTCTGTGGTGCTGTCGTGCGCTCGTAGGACGAGACGCCGTCAGAGGCCATACACCCGTAGTTCTCGTCAGATTGTATAAAATCCCCTCACTCGCGTCAACGCCTGATGGTTTTTAGCCATCGGCTGCATACTCCCGCGTAATGACACTCACAAAGCGGGTGATCCCCTGCATCGATGTCGATCTCGATGATGAGGGGAACGCGGCCGTCTACACGGGGGTCAACTTCGAGGATCTTGAGTACACGGGCGATCCGGTCGCGATGGCCAAGCACTACAACGAGGCCGGCGCCGACGAACTGGTGTTTCTCGATATCACCGCCTCCGCGGAGGGACGCGAGACAATGTTAGACACCGTCGAGCAGGTGGCCGATACCTGCTTTATTCCGTTACTCGTCGGCGGTGGCATCCGAACAAAAGACGACATCAAAGAGACCCTTCGGGCCGGCGCCGACAAGGTCTCGATCAACACCGGCGCGATCGAACGACCCGCACTCATTACCGAGGGGGCTGACGCGTTCGGCTCGCAGTGTATTGTAATCTCGATCGATGCCAAGCGTCGGTACGACGAGCAGGGTGAACACTACGTCTCCGTGGACGGTGAGTCCTGCTGGTTCGAGTGTACGGTCAAGGGCGGTCGCGAGGGTACCGGACGCGATGTGGTCGAATGGGCGAACGCGGCCGAGGAACGTGGCGCCGGCGAGCTGTTCGTCAACTCGATCGATCGCGATGGGACGAAGGACGGCTACGACATTCCGCTGACAAAGGCGGTCTGTGACACCGTCGACACCCCGGTCATCGCCTCCTCAGGGTGTGGTCACCCCGAGCACATGTACGAAGCATTCACCGAGGCCGGGGCAGATGCTGCACTTGCCGCGTCAATCTTCCACTTCGACGAGTTCAGTATTGAGGAAACCAAGGCATACCTCGCCGAGCGGGACATTCCTATCCGACGGTAAACTCCCACCCTGCTCGCGCTACCGCACTCGCTGCGGGCGGGGCTTTCTCGTTTTGCGACACACGTA
>CAZFMU010000280.1:0-2080 GCA_964520165.1 uncultured Salinarchaeum sp.
CGTGTGCAGCCCCGTGGTGTAGTGGCCAATCATATGGGCCTTTGGAGCCCATGACGGCGGTTCGAATCCGCCCGGGGCTATCCCGCTTCTGTTGGCCATCAGGTAGTTCTGGGCCCGTACGTAACGCTAAAGAGTCGAACGCCCGTTTCTTTGCGCAACGATGAATAACGGATCTGAACTGTCGAGGTGGTTCCGTGGGCGTTGAAATCAAGGAGCGCCCCATCTCCGACGAGCAGGCCGCCGAGATGAAGGAGTTCGTCTACGAGTATCTCCGGGCAAGTGTCGAACGGGAGGACGACGGCGGCCGGATGCGGTGGTACCCGTGGCACTCCGCCGACTATCGGTTCAACCACATCCTAAACACCGTCGAGTTGGCGACCGAGATTGCCCGCAAGGAGGGAGCCGACACGGACGTGACCCGGGTCGCCGCGATTTTCCACGATGTCGCCAAGCTGGATGCCGATCAGGAGGTCCACGCCGAGGAAGGCGCCCGCGTTGCCCGCGAGTACCTGAGTACGCACGTGGCCGTGCCGGAGTCGTTCGTTGATGAGGTCTGTCGATCGATTCGACGGCACTCCTACCAGGGCGACCTGGGCGATCTGCCACTGGAGACACAGTCACTTGTCGAGGCAGATATCCTTGACAAGATCGGGGCCAACGGTACCGTCTTGATGCTCTTGCGGATGGGATACGAGTCGCGGACGCACACCGAGGCAGCGGAGATGATCGACCGCGTCATCGAGCGCGGTCGCGAGGCCAAAGCACGGATCAACAGCGATACCGCCGAGAGCATCGCCCACCAGCGGCTCAAACGCGCACGGTGGATCCGCGAGTGGCTCGTCGAGGAGGTGGCCGTCGTCGATCCCGCAGGATAGCTACAGCACAGTCGTGATCGCATCGAGCAGGAAGCCAACGCCAAAGCCGGCGAGCACGACACCAGAAAGCGATGCAATAAGCGGGGCCGCCGCGTCGATCCGGTCACCGAGAGCAACGAGTCCAGCAGGATACGCGGTGATCCAGATGACAATCCCGCCGAAAAATCCGATCAGTAGTGCCGGAGACCCGGTCTGAACGACGAAGAGTCCCTCAAGCCCCAGTCGCGGGACCGCGGCGAGAACGTCAAGGGTGCCACGTTCAAGCATCCCGACGCCAATGGTGAGCCAGAAGATCACCTGATACGGATTCGTAAGCGCAAGCACGAATGTCTTTGTGAAGCCGGCGGTCGCACTGGCCATCTCCTTGTCGACGAACGTCCCACGGGCCTCCTGGACCGCCTCATACGCGAAATAGCACATCAGGACTCCGCCGATGGCAACCATTGCGGTCTGGAGGGCTGGTACCCGGTCGACGATCGCAACCACACCGACAAGCGCCAGCACACAGAAGACGAGGTCGGCTGTCATGGCCCCAAGTCCGGCCCGGAATCCAGCACCCCAGCCACGGAGCACACTCTCTTCGGCGATGAGGGCGTTCATCGGGCCAGGCGGGGCTGCTAGCGCGAGCCCGAACAGCACGCCGGCAAACGCAGAGACGATAGCCGAGGACATACCGAGTGATCGTGGATTCGCCGGTTAGGCGCGACGCTCCCACTCGGGGCTCATCAGGTGGCTCCGAATGACATCGACCTGTTGCATGGCGGCGGTTGTGTTGAGCGCAACGACCGTCTCATCGGGACCGATATTCCCCTCATCACGAAGAGCAGCAGCACCCGCGACGGCTGCACCCCCGCCGGTTCCGATCGCGAGCCCATCGTCAGCTGCAACCTGACAGGCGGCCGCGAGGATTTCTGCGTCCGGACGGGTGATTCCTACCCCATCGGTAGCCTCAACGGCGTCGATGGCGATCTGACCGCCTTCCGGATCGGTTACCTCAAGTCCGCCACAGATCGTATCCGGGGTCTCCCACACCTCGGGGCGGTCGGCCCCGGTCTCAAGCGCACGGGAGATCGGGGCGCACGCCTCTGGCTGGACCAAGGCGACACGCGGGATCGTCTCGATCACACCGAGTCGTTCGAGTTCGTCTGCAGCCTTGGCAATGGCATACGGGAGCTCGCCGTGTCCGGCTGGAGTGACAACAACAT
>CAZFMU010000281.1:0-2057 GCA_964520165.1 uncultured Salinarchaeum sp.
TCTACTCTGAAGACCGGTGGCAGAACTGGATTGACCGCATCGAAACCGAGGACATTGATCCCGAGGAGGAGGCGTCGGCGCGGCTCCTGTTGAACCTCCAAGACGACGTCGCTATCGCGGTTGCGAAAGTCGTCCGCGCGTACGAGGAGGACGTCATCGATGACGACCGTGCCTACGAGGAGGTGGACACGATCCGCCAGATCGTGCTCGGCGACCCCGACATCGAGGACGAGGAGACCGCCCTACTCGTTGATGGCGTTCAGACCGGGCTCATGTGCGTGTTCTACGCCGCCGAGGAGTACATCGCCTCCGGGGCGGCGACCGACGCGAGCATCACCGAGTACCTCCGGGCAGCTGCCGACGCCGAGGCTGAGGAGGACCTTGACGCCGCGCTGGGGTACGCCGCACAGGCCGGCACGCGCGTCATCGACGGCGAGGACTTCGACGCCTCACTCGCCGACGACATGGAGTATGGTCTTGTCACCGAGTGGATCAACGGACTCGACAGCCTGCGGAGCGCGATGAGCGATCCGGAGGTTATCGAGGAGGACTAGCCGACACACACACCGGGGATCGCGGCGGGCTTCGCCAAGCCTTTGGGTGCTCCACCCCCATATCGTGTCGATGGACACGTTGACGTGGATCCTTATCGGGGTCGTCGGATTCTGGGCGGGCGCACTGCTTCTTAAGCAGCGTGGCGTACTGCCCTCACAGATCCATGTCAACGGCCCGATTGTCACGATTCACACCCAACGCGGGCGTGCACTGCTTGAGCGACTTGCTACCTACCGGCGGTTCTGGCGAGCCTGGGCGAACGTCGGGATCGGGATGGCACTGGTGGTCATGGTCGCGTCATTTCTGTTTTTGCTCACTTCCGCGCTATCGGTGCTCCAGAACCCTCCACAGTCCGGTGTCACCCAGCCGCGGAACGTGTTGGTCATTCCAGGCGTCAACGAGTTTCTGCCGCTGTCGGTCGCTCCGGAGATCATAATCGCGTTGCTTGTCGGACTCGTCGTCCACGAGGGTGGCCACGGCATCCTCTGTCGCGTCGGTGATATCGACATCGACTCGATGGGGGTGGCGCTGTTTACGTTCATTCCGGCCGGTGCGTTCGTCCAACCCGACGAGGAGAGCCAGCAGGCGGCCGACCGCGGAGCGCGCACCCGGATGTTCGCGGCTGGCGTAACCAACAACTTCGCAATTACCCTCGTTGCGTTCCTGCTGTTATTCGGTCCCGTTGTCGGCTCACTGGCCGTTGCGCCAGGGGCTGCCGTCGGCGAGACACTTCCCGCCTCGGCAGCGGCCGCTGCTGGCATTGACCGCGGCGACCGAATCACGGCCATTGACGGGACCGCTGTTGGATCGAACGATGATCTTGAGGCGACACTGGCGAATACCACCGACCGTAACGTCACAGTTGAACTCAACGGTGAGCGCGAGCGCATGGTTGAGCGCTCGCTACTCGTGACCGCCTCAACCCCCTCGGGACCAGCGGCAGTCGATGTCGGACAGACGATCACGCGGGTAAACGACTCTCCGGTATACACCACGGCCGCCTTCCAACGTGCCATTACTGACCGCGAGGTTGTCTCGGTAACTCTCGCCAATAACTCGACGTTACAGTTCCCCGCCGGAGCGTCTGTGACGGTCAGTGAGGGTGGTGCCATCGCGGATACACTTCCCCCCGGGACACAGGCGACGATCGTCCAGCTTGACGGCGAGCGCACTCCCACCGGCGAAGCGCTTGGCGACCAGCTTGACGATCGCGCTCCGGGCGATTCGGTCTCGGTGACGGCCTACGTTGACGGCGTCGAGCGCACCTTCTCGGTCACACTTGCGGGGTCGGACGATCAGGCGATGCTTGGCGTGCGTGTCCAACCGGGGACGACCGGACTTGATCTCGATGACTTCGGCACGCAGTATTACCCTGCCGAGACGTATCTCGCCCTCTTGGGTGGCGGACAGGAGAGCGCGATCAACCCAGCGGTTACCGACACGTTCGTCGGCAAGACGCTGTTCACACTGTTCCTTCCGGTTGCTGGGCTGGTCGCTGGGCA
>CAZFMU010000282.1:0-2054 GCA_964520165.1 uncultured Salinarchaeum sp.
GTGGCGGAGGAAGAGATTACTCTATGTGGCCTTCCTCGCGGAGCTGGTCCGCGTCACGCTCGTCGTAGCGCCACGCGATATCCGCCTTCTCGTCCTGCCAGTCCCACGGTTCGACAAGGACGGTGTCGCCCTCCTCGATCCATACGCGGTATTTCATCCGACCGGGGATCCGGCCCATGCGCGTCTCGCCATCCTCACACTGGACGCGGACGTGGTTTCCGCCGTCGTGACGGGTGACGCGGGCGAAGAGCTCGTTCTCCTCAGGCATCCGGAGCGGACGACGTGTTGACTCGTCGTCGGTCTGATCGGTACTCATACTTTATCTACACACCGAACACGGGTAAGTGTCGCGAGAGTCGTGTTATCACGCCGGCGCTGTCATCCACTCACGTGAGAGCCTCAAAAGCCGCTGTCAGCGTACTTATCCCGCCGATAGAGGTTGAGCTCCTGAACCGAGGAGGGGCTCTGATCAACCGCGAAGGCAACGGCATCGGCGACCTCCTCTGGCGCGGTGACCTCGCCGGGAGCAAACTGGTCGGCGAAGGATTCGCCATCCTGTCCACCGAACTCCGTGCGGACCTCCGAGGGGTTGATGATGCTCACACCCACTCCGCGATCGCCAAACTGGGCGGCAAGACTGTGGGCGAATCCCCGCACCCACCACTTGGTGGCCGCATAAACCGGATTGAACGACCGGGGAAACTGGCCGGCGAAGCTTCCGATGGCGACAAACGTCCCTTCCGTCTCGATAAGATCCGGAAGCGTCGCCCGCGCGACAAAGAACATCCCATCAACGTTGGTTTCCTGCATCGCGAAATACTCCTCGTCGGTGAGTTCGGTGACCGTGCTGCCGCGGGCGAGACCGGCGTTCGCAACGACCGCATCAAGTCGTCCAAGCGCGTCAGTCGCCGTCTCGATGGCGTTCTCAACGGCCGCCCGTGATCGGACGTCTGCCGGCGTCGGGACAGCGGTGACATCATACTCGGTTCTGAGTGTGTCGGCAAGATCCGCGAGCCGCTCCTCGCGACGGGCAAGCAGCGCCACGTCGTTGCCGTCGGCGGCCAGCGCGTGGGCGGTCGCCTCGCCGATACCCGAACTCGCACCAGTAATCAATGCAGGAGTCATCACCGGCACTGATACCGGCAGCGTCCTAAGCACTCGGATTCGCCTGAGACGGCCTCGAAAAAACTAAACCACAGGGCTTTGCGCTTTCACGTACTCCCGGCCGTGACGCCCGGGGGTGCATCCACCATGGGACTCGACATCCTGGCTGCCTACGATGGCTCAGCACACGGAGACAGAGCGCTTGAGTACGCCTGCCAGCTCGGGTCGTGGAACGAGGGCTCCGTCACGGCCGTATACGCCGTACAGCCCGACATCTACGACGCAGCGAAGAGCGACGGCCTCTCGAATCTCTCGGAGGAATACCGCCGCCAGGTGCTTGAGACGATCGACGAGGCCGAACGGCGGGGACAGGAGCTGCTTGAACGCGCCGAGACGGTGGCGGCCGAAACGGACTGTGAGCGCATCGATACGACACTCGTCTATGGCGATCCAGCCAACGAAATCGTCGCGTACGCCGAGAAGAACGCCTTCGATACCATCGTTGTCGGCCACCGTGAACGCGAGGAGCGGCCGGCGTTCCCCATCGGGAGCGTTGCCCAGGCAATCATCGAACGGGCATCGGTTCCCGTAACGGTCACGCGGTGAGTGGATCAACCGCTACGGGATAGATGGCCAGCCTGCGCACTCGATCCATCATGAACGTACATGATCGAAAGTATTAATACCCACAACCCAAATGAACAATTGTGATGGATCGATTCACCGCAAACTACGGCATCGGTCAATTAAACCCAGAGGACACGCCGACGTACGACGAGCGCGACCGTCCTGCGATCGACGGCGAAGCACCAGCCACCCGCGACGGCCAGCAGGCCGCTGATTGAGACTCTGACGCCTTCTTCGAGACGCACCGCCGCCGAGCGACAGCGTTCTGATTAGCAGTTGTTGGTAATACGATTTCTTTATTCAGTGTGGGGCGTGCAACAAGG
>CAZFMU010000283.1:0-2035 GCA_964520165.1 uncultured Salinarchaeum sp.
ACCCTATATTTGCGGAGGATTCCTGAATGGCAGTCGCAGTGGTCGATGCCAACATTCTCATTGACTACAAGGACACAAGTTCAGGCATTCGACATGAGCGGGCCGAAAACATCGTCTATGCTATTGACAGAGG
This sequence comes from uncultured Salinarchaeum sp., assembly GCA_964520165.1. Lineage (GTDB taxonomy): Archaea > Halobacteriota > Halobacteria > Halobacteriales > Salinarchaeaceae > CAZFMU01. The sequence goes on from CAZFMU010000283.1 coordinate 134, forward strand.
GGATCTCCCGACTGCCCGAATCACAGACTACGTGCTGTTGGAGTCGCTGAACTGGATTCACAGAAATTTCAAGGCGGATGCCACGGGGCTTGCCCCCGAGGCGGTTGACTTGCGGGGGCAGCGTCTCAATTACTGTCGCACCGGATCCTCAACAGCCTCCGCGGCCGACAGTTCGTCGGCGGTTTCATAGCGGACGTACCCGCCAGTGAGACTACGGGAGGCAATCCCGTGCTGCTTGAGGATGCGTGAGGCCACGTACGAGCCCTTGCCGATCGCACAGTAGGTGAGCACTTCTTCCTCATCGCTCAGATCCGTCTCGGAAATCCACTCGCGCAGATTAGCCAGCGGGACGTTCGTTGTTCCCTCAATGTAGCCCTGGGTTTCGCGCAGTTCGGGCGGGCGAGTATCGATCACGAGCGTGTTGGGGAGTTTCTCGACGAACTCCTCAAGCGAGATGACATCGGCGACCCCTTCAAGAACGTTCGTGCCGATCATCCCGAGGATGTTCACCGGATCCTTCGCGTCAGAATACGGCGGTGCGTACGCCAAATCAAGGTCGCGAATGTCATAGACGGTATCGCCGTGGGCAATTGCGGTCGCCAGTACGTCGATGCGTTTGTCAACCCCATCGGTGCCGACAGCCTGGGCGCCGAGAAGCGTGCCGTCCGTCGCATCGAAGAGCAACTTGAAGTGGATGTCCGCTGCACCGGGATAGTACTCGGCGTGGCTGGCCTCGCTCGTGTAGATCGCCTCATAGGACCGGCCAGCCTCCGAAAGCGCCTCCTCGGTCATCCCGACAGTGCCGACATCAAGATCAAACACCTTCGCGATCGCCGTGTCGAGGACCGGATCAAGGGTGTCCTCGTGGCCGACAATGTCGTTGGCAGCAACACGCCCCTCGCGGTTGGCTGGCCCACCGAGTGGCACCCAGTCGCGTCCCTCACCGAGAACAGTCGGAACCGCAACGGCGTCGCCAACGGCGTGGATCGTCGGGTCGGATGTGCGCATCGCGCTGTCGACGGCGATAGCCCCGCTCTCATCGAGTTCGAGTCCGGCTGCTTCCGCGAGCTCCGTCCGCGGCGCAACCCCGGTTGCAATAACAGCGAGGTCAAACGTGTGGTCCTCATCACCGATCTCGGCGATGACGGTTCCGGAGTCATCCTCACTCAGGCTCCCGACGCCCGTTTCGGTGCGAAGGTCAATTTCGTGGTCGTGGAGATGCTGCTCGACGATGGCAGCCATGTCTGCCCCAAGGGTATTGGGCATGACGTGATCAAGGAGCTCGGCAACCACAACGTCAAGGCCGGCCTCAGCGAGGTTCTCGGCTACCTCGATTCCGATATACCCACCACCAATGACGAGCGCGCGGTCGGCCGCTTCGACCTCCTCGCGCACGCCGATCGCGTCCGGCACCGTTCGCATCGTATAGCAGTGCTCAAGCTCATCGAGATCGAACATCGGTGGAACGATCGGCTCGGCGCCAGTGGCCAACACCAGTTCATCATACGCCAGCGTGTAGGTGTCGCCGTCCGCAGGCGAGACCGTGACGGTCTGGGCCTCCGGATCGACGTCGGTCGCCGTCTCGTTGGTCCGGACATCAAGCGCGAAGGAGGCCGCAAGCTGGTCGGCCCCGATCACCGCGAGATCGGACTCGGGGACCGTCTCGCTCAGGTGATACGGAAGCCCACAGCTCGCGTAGGAGACGTGGTCGCCCTGTTCGAGCACGATGATCTCCGCCTCTTCATCGAGCCGACGAAGTCGAGCCGCTGTGCTCATTCCCGCTGCGTTGCCGCCAACCACCACATACTGTTCGCTCATTATCGTGATGACGGTCCGAGCAGGGGTATATATCGTCCGATATCACGATCATTGTACAACATGTCACATACTAAGACATTATAT
>CAZFMU010000284.1:0-2016 GCA_964520165.1 uncultured Salinarchaeum sp.
TCGGAAATCAGACAGTCTCGTTTGTAGGCGTATAAGCGCGCCAAGAATGTGGATGAGCGCACACAATGGATGAGTGATCTCAAAGCCGGGAACGTAGCCTGCAAGATTTAATTCCGTCCCGCCCATGAAACGGTACATGCCCGAACAAGGCAAGAGCGGTGACGGCGACACATCGTATGAGGTCGTCGTGATCGGTGGCGGCCCAGCTGGCCTCTCGACAGCACTGTATACGACCCGACTCAACCACGACACCGCGCTGGTAAACCGCGGTGGCGGACGCGCGGCGATGATGCTTGATACCCACAATGTCATCGGCGTCCCCGAGTCGACCTCCGGCGGAGAGTTCCTTGGGACCGCCCAAGACCAACTTGAGCACTACGGCACGGATCTGATCCGGGGGACCGTGACCGATGTCACACAGATCAGCGACGCCCCGCGCTTTGCGATCACGACCGGTGATCAGACACTCCATGCTGATGTGGTCGTCTTTGCGACCGGCTTCTCCGATAATGAGGCCGATCGGCCACTACCTCGAACCGGCCGCGGTCTGCACTACTGTTTGCACTGTGATGCCTACATGTTCCGCGACGAACCCGTCTACGTGATGGGCCACGGCAATAGTGCCGCCTACGTCGCGATGATCATGCTGAACTTCACCGACGACGTCGATCTGTTGCTCCGCGGTGATGATCCTACCTGGAGCGAGCACACCGGCGAGTTGCTCGCCGCTCACCCCGTCGACGTGGTCGACGCCGAAATCACCGACATGTTCCGCGACGAGGAGGATCCCAGCTGGCTTGGGGGCTTTGCGTTCGCCGACGGAACCACGCGGGAGTACACCGGCGGCTTCGCGATGTACGGCTCGGATTACAACAACGAACTCGCCACCGAACTTGGCTGTGACCTCAACGACGACGGCACCGTCGCCGTTGATGATGAGGGACGAACCAGCGTTGACGGCGTCTTTGCTGTGGGCGATCTCACTCCGGGACACAACCAGATTCCGATCGCGATGGGTCAGGGGGCCGATGCGGGCATCGCGATCCACAAGCGCCTGCGGACCTTCCCGAAGTCCCTTGAGGAACTCCAGACCGATGCCGTCACGCCGCCGTCGGCGGCCGACGACTGAACGTCACGCTTAGGAGGCCGCCGGCGAATACAGGGTATGACCGAGTCCTGGCTGACGGTCTATCGCCTGCAGGCCTGTCCGTACTGCGAGCGGGTCATCCGTGTTCTCGACGAGCTTGAGCTGCCGTATCACTCGCGGTTCGTCGAACCGATGCATTCAGAGCGAAACGTGGTCAAGCGTCTTACCGGCAGTCGGTCGGTGCCGGCGCTTGTCGACGACCGGAACGACGTCATTCTGACCGAGAGCGAGAATATCGTCAACTACCTCAGGGGGGTCTACGGCGATGGCAATTGACTTTGAGGTGACCGATCTTGGAGCGGCCGACCACCCGACGGTTGGCGAGCCCGCGCCGGCGTTTACCCGGCCGTTAGTAACCGCCGAGTACTGGGAGGATACCGCGTTGTCGGCACTTGAGCCGCCGGTGGTACTCGTGTTCACGCCGATGCTTGGCAGTTTCCCGGCGACGTATATCTACGACGAACTGGCTGACCGGGCGTGGGACGACCAGTACGACGTCTCGGTGGTTGGCTGTACGATTTCGACGCCCTATGATATCGCCCGGTTCCTTGATGCAGAGGACTATCCGTATCCGCTGTTTAGCGATCCGGCCAACGGCGTTGCCGAACGCTACGGGGTGGTCCACGATCTTGACGGGATGGCCGGCGTGAGTGAACCCCGGCCGGCCGTGTTCGTCATCGACGACGATCGCAGTATCCAGTACGCCTGGGCTGCCACCGAGTGGCCGGCGTTTCCGCCCTACGACGCGATTGCCGATGCACTTGCGTCACGCTAGAGAGTGATCTCCTCAAGGTCACTCCCGCCACAGACCGGACAGGTGAGATCCTTGACGCCGTGGTCATCGTCAACCGCGTACGTGTAGTGGTTCT
>CAZFMU010000285.1:0-1994 GCA_964520165.1 uncultured Salinarchaeum sp.
GACTCGCTCTCGCGGAGTGCCGACTACGGCGGCAACATTGCCGAGACCGCCCTCCAGAAGGCGGCACCGAAGCCGTAGTCTGTTTGTCTTCTGCCGATCGACTTGCTGCGTACGGAAAACCAAGGAGAAAGCTCCACGCTTCGGCGTGGGGGAAGCCAATCTCGATAAGCGGGAACATTCGGATCGCTCACCGGCTTGAACCACAGAAGCTAAACGGGTGTATTCTGAATCTCTCGGCGTTGACCACTGGGGTCGGGAGCGCTCAGGCATGAACGGGTGGTGGCGGCGAGTCGCAATTGCGCTCGTGACGGTTCTCACGATTGTCCTTGGATATACGTTGGTGTTCAGCGTGGGCATGGCCCGACTTGAGGATGAGCCGATCTCTTTCGCTCAGTCGGCCCAGGTTGTCGTTGAGTCGTTGACGACTGCCGGATACGGTGGGTATGCCCCGTGGGAGAGCAGTCTGATGAACGGTCTGGTACTGGCGATGAACCTCACAGGCGTGTTGTTGGTGTTTATCGGACTGCCGCTGTTTGCGATTCCGCTGTTCCGTCAGGCCCTCGAAACCGCTCCACCGGAATCGAGTCCGCTCGCCGATCACGTTGTCATCTGTTCGTACACACAAAGCGAGGAGATCCTCAGTCAGCAACTCGATCGAGCCGGCATCCCACACTTGTTTATCGATCGTGAGGCCGATACCGTCTCCGAACTCATCGAAACCGGACACAACGCCATCCGGGGCAACCCAGAAGAGGTAGAGACGCTCCAGGCGGCAAATGTGGCTGATGCCCGCGCACTAGTTGCCGACGTGAGCGATCAGACCAACCCGACGGTGATCCTCTCGGCCCGACAGCTTAGTGAAGATATTCCGATCATCAGCGTGATTCGCCGCGAGGAGGTCGGCTCCTATCACCAACTCGCTGGGGCCGACAACATTGTTCAGTCGCGACAGGTCCTCGGCAACGACCTTGGTCGACGGTCGCTGAGTTCGATCGCGGAGCGGCTTGAAGCGGCGATTGAGGTCGACACCGAGGTTGAGATCACGGAATTTCTGGTTGAGGAGGGGAGCCCACTCGTTGGCGACACGCTCCGCGAGTCGAGTACGTTCGATCGGATGGACCTCACCGTTATCGGTGCCTGGATCGGTGGCAAGTTCGTCGTCTCGCCGGATCCTGATACGGTTATCTCCGAGAATATGATCCTCCTAGTTGCCGGTGAATACGAGAGCCTTGGTCCGCTTAACGCCCGTCCATTACCCGATCCGAGCCAGCGTGACACCCGGGTGGTCGTCTGTGGCTACGGCACGGTCGGTCAGGCCGCCGCTGAGACGGTTGCGGCGGCCGGGTACAAGGCAACAACTGTCGACATTGAGCCGATGGATGGCGTCGATATCGTCGGCGATATTACCGAGGTCGAGACGCTTCGCGAAGCCGGCGTTCAGGATGCCCGGGCGGTCGTACTCTCGTTGAATGACGACATTCCGACGATTTACGCGACACTCGTCATCAACCAACTCGCGCCTGAGGTTGAGGTGATCGCCCGGGCCAACTCGCCGGATACGGTCTGGAAGCTGTACAATGCGGGTGCGGACTTCGTACTCTCGCTGGCAACGGTGACCGGCGAGATCATCGCCTCGGAGGTGATCGGGGATCGGACGGCGCTCACGCCTCAGACGGGCTTTGACTTCACCCGGCTGTCGGCGACGTCAATCGCCGGCCAGACACTTGGCGAACTCGACATCCGCGCCCAGACGGGAGCCACCGTCGTGGCTGTTGAGCGTGAGGGACAGCTGATCACCGACCTCGGCGGGCACTTTACAGTCCGCTCCGATGACACGCTGATCGTTGCCGGAACTGATGAGGCGGTTGAGCGACTGCGTCCTCTCCTCGGCTGAGTGCCGATCGAACGGAAGGTCTTTGATGTGCCCGGTCGTTGCTTCATGTGTCGGGTTCGTGGTCTAGTGGTTATGACGCGGCCCTTACAAGGCCGAGATC
>CAZFMU010000286.1:0-1987 GCA_964520165.1 uncultured Salinarchaeum sp.
CGCTCACTCGATACGGAGGAGTTACACGTCCTGTCGGTCCCAGCATCCAAGACCGACCAGGCCGCTGCCGACATCTGTGCTGATGTGGCAACGTTGCGTCGAGCGGCCCGTCTCGGTGCCGAGACCGTTACGGTACGAAGCGCCGATGGCGTCGTCAGTGTCCGGTATCAGGCGCTCTCGGGCTGACAATCGCCCGAGCGTGGAAAGGCAAGGCTTATTCACGAATGTATTAGACCGCCGTGTATGGTATCGTTCGATGTACCGGAGCCTGATTACGACCGGTACACGAACCGTCAACTCGTCGCCGTTCCGCTCTTGGTCCTCACAATCGCACTGGTGATCATCGTCGGCATGTGGGCGCTGACGGGCGCCCCGGCCGCTCTCGGAATCGAGTTCACCGGTGGGACCGAACTCACCGTCGACACCGCGAGTTCGGAGGCCGAGATCGAGAACGCCTTCGGGGCCAATCTGGAGAATATCCGCGATGTCGACACTCCTGACGAGCGGTATATCCTGACATTCAGCAGTGGCGAGAACCTCCAGCAGCAGGCCGAATCCGCGCTTGAACCGGTCAGTGGCGACCAGGAGGTCGTCGAGGGGGTCCGGGACTTTAGCCCGACGTTCGCCGCAGACACCCAACAGATGGCCGTCATGGGGCTGGTTGCCGCCTTCCTCGGCATGAGCATCATCGCCTTCCTGCTGTTCCGGACATTCATTCCAAGCATTGCCATCGTGATCTCCGCCTTCTCGGACATCATGATTCCGCTGGCGATGATGAACGTCCTGGGGATCGAACTCTCGCTTGGGACGGTCGCTGCCCTCCTGATGTTGATCGGGTATAGCGTCGACTCCGATATCCTCCTGAATACCCATATTCTCCGCCGCGGTGGGGGAGACTTCTATGAGTCGACCTACCGGGCGATGCGGACTGGCGTCACGATGACGGTGACATCGATGGCGGCAATGGCGACGATGGCGGTTGTGGCGACGGTCTTCGGGATCAACCTACTCGGCGCGATCGGGCTGATCCTGTTCATCGGGCTCGCAGCTGATCTCATGAACACCTATCTGCTCAACCTGAGTCTCCTGCGGTGGTACAAGTTCGAGGGGGTGAAACGATGAGTAGTCCGCTTGCCACCCTCAAAGAGAACTGGCGGATCACCATTCTGGTGGTCCTGTTGCTCGCGGCCGGCTACTTTATGTTCGTCCCCGGGGCGCCGGTCACCGGGTCAGCGGCCGCCTCGGGCGGCAGTCAGGGCGATCTCGCGGTTGATTTGCCCTCGGCCAACAACACGAGTGCCGCTCCGACCGACCAGGGCATGACCAACCTTCAGTTCGGGATTGAACTCGGTGGCGGGGCCCGCATCACCACACCGGTGAACGGACTCATGGCCGAGGGCGTGCCGGTGTCGGGCGACAGTGCCGAACAGACCCGACAGAATGCCGACGAGATTCAGCAGGCGGTCGCCTCGGCCATGCCGAACGCCTCTGAATCAGATGTCGTCGTCTACACTGAGTATGACCGGCACAGCGATACGAACAATCTCGTCGAGGTGCGTGTCGATGGCTCGCCCGAGGCGTTTGCAAGTGGCCTCCAGAATGCTGGGTACGACATTACCTCCTCAGCAATCAGCCGAGGCGTCGCCGACCCAACGATCGACGAGACCATTGAGGTGCTTGATCAGCGCCTCGGTGAGGCCGGATTCTCCGGTGGCACAGTCACCCAGACCCGCGGCAATGAGATCATTATCGAGGCCCCGGGTCGCGATATTCAGGAGCTTGAGGCACTGATCCGCGAGCAGGGACTCGTCGAGACGGTGATCCACTATCCCGCGGACAACGAACAGGGCTACACGCGTGAGAGCCTCCTGACCCAGCAGGACTTCGAGGACATCGGCAACGTCCAGACAAATCCCCGCGGTCAGTCGTACGTGCCGGTGACGCTTACCGACGAGGCTGCCAGCGAGTATACCGATCGGATGATTGG
>CAZFMU010000287.1:0-1975 GCA_964520165.1 uncultured Salinarchaeum sp.
GGCCACTGTTCTCATACTTCCGGCAACTGTTCGCGCAGGTCACGAACCCACCGATCGATTACATTCGCGAGGAGGTTGTTACCTCCCTTGAGAGTCGGCTTGGAAATCAGCGGAATCTACTGTCGGAAACGCCCGAACACGCCAACCAGCTGGTGGTCGACTCACCGATCCTCAGCGACAATGAGCTTGCTGCGATCAAGTCGCTTGAGCCCGAGGAGACTGGGCTGAAGCCAGCCACCGTCGATATTACCCATCCAACGGAGACATCGCTTGCCGACGCCGTCGAGCGAATCCGGGCGGATACGGTCGACGCGATCGAGGGCGGCGCCGACATCGTCGTTCTCTCGGATCGGGCGACAGGCGCCGATCGCGTTCCGGTCCCGGCTCTGCTGGCAACCGGTGCCGTTCACCACCACCTCGTGCGCAACGGCTTACGGAACCGGAGTGGGCTCGTGATCGAGTCGGGTGATCCCCGGACGGTCCATCACATGGCCACACTAGTCGGCTACGGCGCCGGAGCGATCAACCCGTATCTGGCCTACGAGACGATCGCCGACCGCGCCGCTGACGAGGGTATCGAGGTTGAGGTGGCGATCGAGAACTACATCGAAGCCCTCGAGGAGGGGCTGCTCAAGACCATGTCGAAGATGGGCATCTCGACGGTCGAGAGCTACCAAGGAGCGCAGATCTTCGAGGCCGTCGGGCTCGACTCCGAGTTCGTCGAGGAGTACTTCGAGGGGACCGAGAACCGGACCGAGGGGATCGGAACCGCCGAAATCGAGGCCGACTTGGAGGCACGTCACGCGAGAGCGTGGGACGACGCCGAGGATATCGCCCGGTACGGTGAGTTTGAGAACCGTTCGGACGGGATTTACCACCAGTGGAATCCGGATACCATTGGGAAGCTCCAGCGTGCGGTTCGACAGGGTGACTACGAAACCTATCAAGAGTTCGCCGCTGAAATCAACGAACAACAGGAGACCCTCCAGACGCTCCGTGGACTCCTAGAGTTTGAGACCGAGAAGCGAGAATCAGTCCCGATCGAAGAGGTCGAACCGGTCGAGGATATCGTCACCCGGTTCTCGACGGCGGCGATGTCCCTCGGGTCACTCTCCCCAGAAGCCCACGAAAACAACTCGATCGCGATGAACCGCATCGGCGGAAAGTCGAACACGGGCGAGGGAGGTGAACCGCCGGAGCGGTTCGGGACCGAACGCGAGTGTAACGTCAAGCAGGTGGCCTCCGGCCGCTTCGGCGTCACCGCTGAATACCTCACGGCGGCTGAAGAACTCCAGATCAAGATGGCCCAGGGGTCAAAGCCCGGCGAAGGCGGCCATCTTCCGGGATCGAAGGTCAACGAGATGATCGCCGAGGTCCGGTACTCAACGCCAGGCGTTGGACTGATCTCTCCACCACCGCTGCACGACATCTACTCGATTGAGGATCTCAAGCAACTCATTCACGACCTGAAGGCATCGAATCCGGCGGCCGATGTCAACGTCAAACTCGTCTCGGAGGCCGGCATCGGGACCGTTGCGGCCGGGGTCGCGAAGGCCAACGCCGATGTCGTCCACATCTCAGGGCACTCCGGCGGGACTGGCGCGAGCCCGCGTACTTCGATCAAGAACGCCGGGCTGCCGTGGGAGCTTGGGCTTGCAGAGGCCCAGCAGATGCTTGTCGGAACGGGGCTTCGCGACCGGATCCGTGTGAGCGTCGACGGTGGACTCAAGACCGGGCGTGACGTCGCCGTGGCCGCGCTGCTGGGTGCCGAGGAGTACATCTTCGGCACTGCCTCACTGGTCACCTCCGGGTGTGTGATGGCCCGACAGTGTCACGAGAACACCTGTCCGGTCGGCGTTGCAACACAGAAAGACGAGCTCCGGCGCCGATTCCCCGGTGAACCCGATAACGTCATCAACTACATGACGTTCATCGCCGAGGAGCTCCGCGAGATCATGGCAGAACTCGGGTTCCG
>CAZFMU010000288.1:0-1971 GCA_964520165.1 uncultured Salinarchaeum sp.
GCGACTGTCGACCGCCCGGGAGTTGCTCACCGAGTTCGACGAGCGCGGGACGACCATCGGCGCAAAGCAGATTGAGGGGAGTCACATCATCGAGTTGCCGATCGCCTCCTTCTCGAATGTCAAGCCCTTCGAGGAGGTGATCCTATTCAAACTCGGCGAGGATGGCGAGTTCGACTCCGTCTCCGAGCTCGCAAAGGCGCTAGCCGACGAGCTCGGCGAGGAGTACACCGACAGTTTCCGGTCAAAGGTCCTCTATACCGTTGACCGACTCGGACCCGGCGGGAAGGGCTACATTGAACAGGAACGCCAGGGGAAATCACACCGAACGCGTCTCTCGCGGATCGGCGAGCTCTGGGTTCGGGCTCACTCGAACGGGGACGCCGGGTGATCAACCCGTCCGAAAGGAGCAGTCAAGTGCCGGAGCGGAGTGGGTCAACCCGCCCATTGAGATCACGTCCACGCCGGTTGCTGCGTAGGCGGCGAGCGTGTCCTGATCGATCCCGCCGCTGGCCTCGGTCACCACGCTTGGATCGACCGTCGAAACCGCCTCGACAGCCGCCTCGGTATCGGCCGGCGAGAGATTATCGATGAGGACAGCGTCAATATCGTGCTCGGCGGCACGACGCGCCTGAGCCGGCGACTCGGCTTCGACTTCAATCGGCGTCGTAAACGAGGTGTGCTCGCGGATGTGCTCGATCGCTGAGGTGAGGCCCATCTCGGCGATATGGTTGTCCTTGATCATCGCGGCGTGTGAAAGATCAAGCCGATGCGTGTCACCGCCACCAGCCGCAACCGCGCGCTTTTCCAGTCCACGCAGCCCGGGCGTCGTCTTGCGCGTCGCCGCGACGGTCACATCCTCGCGCACGGCCGTAGCGGTCTCGACCGCCTGTCGGGTCCGGGTGGCGACCCCCGAAGCGTGCGCAACGAGATTGACCGCGACACGCTCGCCCCGCAGGATGGCCTGTGCTGGGCCCTCGACGGTCATCACTAGATCGTCTGCATCGATGTGATCGCCGGCGGAAACGGATGTTTCGACAGCCACATCGAGATACTCGAAAACGGCCGTGGCAGCCTCAACCCCGGCAATCACGCCAGATTCGGTTGCAATCAGCCGGCCAGCTGTCCGACCGGGAACCGCATTGACCACATCGTGGTGGCCGAGGTCCTCCCGGAGCCACCGTTCGACGGCAGCGTCAGTCACGACCATGGCCAGCGGGTGTTGGAGTCGGGGCGTCGACAAGGGAGTGACACCCAACACTCTCGGGTTCGGCGGCCGCCGCTTCGGCGATCAACACGGCCGTGATGGTCGCGTTTCGCAGCTCGGTAAGCGCCCGCGAGTGTCGAGTGCGCACGTAGGCGTCGAGCTCACCCTTGAGCCGACGGAGCTCCGTCTCGGCACGGTCGAGGCCAGCCGGGGTGCGACGGATGCCGAGGAACTGCGCGGTGAGTTCATGGAGATGCTCAAACTTCGCCGCAACGAACCCATCGGGAAGTGGACGGTCACGAGCGGGGGGAATATTCACCGACGGCTGTGGCGGCGCCGGCTCAGCAGCCGCCGTCTGTCCCGCCCGACGTCCCCAGACGAGGCCCTCAAGCAGGCTTGTGGAGGCTAGTCGGTTGGCGCCGTGGACGCCGGTGCGGGAACACTCGCCGACGGCATACAGTCCAGACCGGGTTGTCCGCCCGCGGTCGTCAACATCGATTCCACCGCAGAGGAAATGCTCGGATGGGGCGACAGGGATACCCGTAGCGGGGTCAACACCGTGTTCGCGGCAGAGCGTCGCGAGGTCGGCGAACTCCTCTTCGAAAGGTACCGCGGAGACATCAAGTCGGACACGGCCGGTCCGTTCGCGCTCGCGGTCAATCGCCCGGGCGACGACGTCACGGGGGGCCAGTTCAGCGTCGTCGTGATAGGCCGGCATGAACCGCTCGCCATCGGCATTCCGAAGAACGGCTCCCGCACCGCGGACC
>CAZFMU010000289.1:0-1955 GCA_964520165.1 uncultured Salinarchaeum sp.
GCCTTGAGAGCAGGTGTCCGAGAGGACTCATGGGTTCAAATCCCATCCCCACCGCGTTTCTCCGCGTTGGACTCACCCTCGACAGCGTCGGGACGTCACGGCGACAATGTGGGTACTACCGGCCACCGACCAGTAACACAACAATCGCCGCAAACGTACCAAGCAACAGGACCACCGGCAACACGCCAGCAATCTGAGCGATATTGCCACGATACAGCACCGCAGCGAGCACAAGCAACACCCCCACGACCGCCCCGAAAGCGAGCGTCGCGAGGCCCGGTCCCTCCATCATGGTGCACTCAACCGCGCCGGAGGAGAAAAACCTCCCGAGAGCCGACTCCGACAAGAACATCGAGTTCGGGCGTCGACGCCTCCCAACGTTTTTGAGACTGCCCGCGTACCCGCAGGTATGGACTGGCCACACGATCCTGACAGCGAGCAGGCCAGCGAAGGCCGACGCAAGTACGGGATCGCGATTATCGCAAAGAAGATCGACGAAGAAGAGGACTTCCCGATCGAGAAGGACGCGTTCGTTGCCGAGTACGGCGATCACCCCGTCCGGTTGGACCGTGACCGGGTGGTGAGCGTCGCCGATATCTTCGAGCACGTTGAGGGCGAGACCTTCGAGGACTTCCCCGCGTTCCATCGCGCGATCGGAGACGCACTCCGGCGCGGTGGCTACCGCGAGCGCCCCGTAACCCTCGCGCAGTAACGGCCGTCTACGGCCGGCTAGACGGTGATTTGTCGCATGTTTAATGTGCGTGAGACAATACCATCCACCATGTTCGACACGATTCCGATTCGCGACGCGATGTCACGCGAGTTTGCCGGGGTCACGGAGGGCGACTCCGTGGCGGATGCACTCGCGTTGATGCACGAGGAGAACGTCGGGAGTGTGGTGGTCCTCCACGGACACGAGCCGGTCGGCGTGGTCACCGAGCGCGATCTCCTCGCGGTGGCCATCGAGGACGACAGTGTCGCCAGCACGTCGGTGGCGGCTGTGATGACCAGCGCACCGGAGCCGCTTGATGTCGATACCGACCTCCAGACGGGGATCATGCGGCTGGCGAACGACCGCGTGGTGGCCGTGCCCGTCGTTGAGGACGAGTCGGTTGTCGGCGTGCTCACCCCGAGTGATGTCGTCATGGCGGCTGCCTCCGTTGGTGGTCGGACAACCGAGAATCCCGCCCCAGCAACCAGCGAGGCGACTCCCACGCCGGAGGCCGTCGAGGCCGGCACCGACATCAACCCAGGTGTCTGTGAGTCCTGTGGCACGCTCTCGGCGGACCTGGTCGCGGTCAACGGTCGGATGCTCTGTCCAGACTGTCGGTCGGTAACGTGATCGCCACTGCGACAACTGAGGATATCGATCGGCTGGTTGAGCTATGGGTTGCGCTGATGGAGACGGGCCAGGCCGATGGCGGGCACCTTGATCCGACGGCCAACGACGCGATCGCCCGCCAGCGAATTGCCGCCGCAGTCGCCGACGACCGGGTGCTCCTCGCCCGCCCAGAGGATTCGATTGTCGGCTTCGCGAGCGTCACGCTGGAACGCGGCGTCTTTGAAATGGACTGTCCGCGCGGGATCGTCGAGAACCTATATGTGGTGCCGTCAGCCCGTCGACAGGGCGTCGGGACCGCACTGCTTGCGGCGGCCGAGGCCCGACTGCGCGAGCTCGGAGCCGATGTCGTTGCCGTGGAGACCCTGGCCGCCAACGAGGCCGGCCGGGCGTTCTACCGCGCCCAGGGATACCGGCCGCATCGGGTGACACTCGAGCGACGAGTCGAAAGCGATAGAAAGGGCGACACCCCAAGGTGAAAACGCACGCCAGGGGAGCTTGGGTGGTCCAAGCACTCGACTTGTAATCGAGAGTTCGTGGGTTCAAATCCCACCCCTGGCTTCTCTCCTCAGGTTCAAAGCCAGGGTATAAAATTGCATACCACACCCCGTGGTGC
>CAZFMU010000290.1:0-1952 GCA_964520165.1 uncultured Salinarchaeum sp.
GAGGCATCCCATCCGACACTGGCCCCCAACTCGGGATCGATCGCCGGAATGCCCTTATCCGGGGCGACGCGAGCGAGCTGGTTGTCCGGCCCCTTCTTATCGAGGATGTATCCGCAGCCGAAAACCTTCGCGAGTTCGAGACACCGATCGTGTAGGCGGTGGCGACGGCCACACCGGACACGGGTCTCCTCGATCATCCGGCTGGTCGACCCCTGGTGCAAGTCGAGAATGTAATCGGCCTTCGTGGCTGCCTCGAAGGTCGCGGCGGCGATCCGCTCGGTGGTCGAACCGTCGGCGTTGCCGGGGTACGCACGGTTGACCTTCGTGTCATCGATCGGATTTCGGTGCTCGGCAGTCTGAAAGCCGTAGTAGTTCACGATGCCAACAATGTAGATCGTTCCCGAGAGGGTCACCGGGTCCAGCTTCGGCACGACCTCCTTGAGGACTCCAATGCCGTTGAGTTCGTCACCATCACTCGCTGCCTGCAGGTACAGCGTCTCGCCTCGGTTGGCCCCATTAATGACGGCAACGGGCAACCGGGCGGGAGTCCCATCGCGCATCTCTCCGATCTCAAGTCGCCCGGTATCTAGTTCGCCGGGCGCGGCATCCGCCGTGCCGAGGCTGGCCATGCATCAGCGAGAGGACCCCACGCTCTTGAGGGGTTCGATCCCCGCGAAATCGCCATCGGAGGGCTCACTCACGACCGGTGACCTTGCGGATACACGAGGAGCCGAATGGACCCACCTCGCCAGCGTCAAGATTGAGAAAGTATCCGGTCGAGATGTCAGCGCCACACCGACGACAGGTGAACTCGCCTTCCTTTGTGATCACGGCCGCCTCGAAGTCGACTGCCGGCCCATTCGGCGAGATGCGCTGCCCATCGCGGTCAATCGCCCCCTCCGTCTCGGCGACGCGGAGAATCCGGCGCGTAAGGTGTGGGTCAGTCGTGATGGTCTCAATGCGATCAACCGCCGCGGCAACCGAGAGCTCCTCAGCATCGACGCGAGCGAGCAGTTCAACCCCGAGGGAAACGGGATCGGCGTCCATCACCGGGTATTCACACGGGATGGCCTAACCGCTTCGGTCAGTCTCCCCATGGGTGGGCGGCGGCTCGGCTGATTCCTTCCACTCTTCACGAGGGTCAACGTGAACGAACGCATCATCAACGACATCAAGCGCCTCAATCGCCTGAACGATCTGCGTCTCGATCTCGTGGGCGTCTCGGAGCGACATCTCTCCGGCGACCTCAACGTGCAAGGAGACGTCGACTTCCGGTCCGACGTAGTGGGCAACGACATCGTGAACTCCCTGGACCTCGGGGTGCGATCGCACCTGTGTGAGGATCTCCTCACGGAGTTGCTCCGGCGGGGCGGCCCCAACGAGATAATCGAGATTGCGGCGTCCGACCTCAACGCCCGTGTAGCCGACAAACAGCGCGACTACGCCACCGGCGACCGGATCGAGGATCGGGATCCCAGCCTGCGCACCAGCGACACCGACAAGTGCCGCTCCGGCAGTGAGGATGTCGTTTCGGTTGTCGACCGCCGACGCTTTCACTGCCGGTGATCCGTGGGCCTCGCCGACGCGCATGGCGTACCAGTACAGGCCATACTTGATCACCAGCGTCGTTCCAAGGGCAAACAGAGCGGTCGGCCCAGTTGGTGGCGCCGGGGTGGGGCCGAGAACGGCCTGTACGGCGCCGTAGAGCAGGGCGGAGGCAACCGCGAGAATGGCCGCCGCGATCAGCAGCGACACGAACGGTTCAATCCGTTCGTGGCCGTGCGGGTGTTTGATATCGGGGGGCTGGGTCGTCAAATAGAGCCCGCCGACAACCACCAGGCTGTATGCCGAGTCGGCAAGGCTGTTGATGGCCTCGGAGCCGACTGCGAAACTCCCGGAAAGCCACCAGGCAATGGCCTTGAGCGCGAACAGCCCCACGTTGCCGGCGAGGA
>CAZFMU010000291.1:0-1946 GCA_964520165.1 uncultured Salinarchaeum sp.
GGATACAATGTCTACGCACGACGCCTCTGACACCCGTCAGGGGGATCGAGTTCTTCCAGGGCACACTGGATTCAACTAACGAGATCGACAGCGCACGGATCTTCGACACCACCCTACGGGACGGCGAGCAGTCCCCGCGGACATCCTTCTCCTACGAAGACAAGCGCGAGATCGCAGCCCTGCTGGACGACATGGGGACCCACGTCATCGAGGCGGGGTTCCCGGTCAACTCCGAGGCCGAGTTCGAGGCGGTACGCGACATCGCTGAGAGCACGTCCACAGATGTGGCTGGACTCGCGCGCGTCGTCGATCGCGACATCGAGGCGGCCCTCGACTCGGGCGTTGAGGTGGTTCACACGTTCGTGTCGACCAGCGATGTCCAGATTGAGGACTCGATGCACGCGACCCGCGAGGAGGTCAAAGAGCGGGCGGTTGCCGCCGTCGAACGGATCGTCGAGGCGGGGGCGACCTGCATGTTCTCGCCGATGGACGCCACCCGGACCGACGAGGCGTTCCTGATCGACGTCATCGAGGCGGTGTCGGAGGCAGGAACCGACTGGATTAACATTCCCGATACGACCGGTGTCGCCGCGCCGCGGCGGTTCTATGACCTGATTGAGACGGTCACCGCCCACAGCGACGCCCGGATTGATGTCCACACTCACGATGACTTCGGAATGGCGACGGCCAATGCGATCGCCGGGCTTGAGGCCGGGGCCGACCAGGCGCAGGTCTCGGTCAACTCCATCGGCGAACGCGCCGGCAATGCCGCCTACGAGGAGGTCGTCATGGCCATCGAGTCGGTCTACCAGGCCGACACGGGCATCGACACGAGGCGCATCACCGAACTCTCGCGCGTGGTCGAGGAGAAGGCGGATGTTCCCGTTCCGCCGAACAAACCGGTCGTCGGGCGGAACGCCTTTTCACACGAGAGCGGCATTCACGCCGCTGGCGTCATCGAGAACGCCGACACCTTCGAGCCGGGCGTTATGACCCCGGAGATGGTCGGCGCCGAACGGGAACTCGTTCTCGGCAAGCACACCGGGACACACTCGGTCCGTGAACGGCTCCAAGAGGCTGGCTTCGAGCCGACAGACGAACAGGTTCGAGCCGTCACTCGACGGGTCAAGGACTACGGCGCCGAGAAAAACCGCGTCACGGTCGAGGAGCTCCACCGCTTTGCTCGCGAGGTCGGCGTCCCTCGACAGGAAGAGGCACGGGCCTGATTGCCCTTGATGACGCTCCGAGCTTCCGCGGCCGACACAGAGGCGCCGCATCGCGAAAGGTTTAACACCGACCGGTCAGAGGTTCGTATCGATGAAGCGACGACCTCCGGTCGCCAGCGGGTTCGCATCCGGCGCCGGCAGTCGCGTCGCCCGTATTGTAGGGGCTGTATAGCCCCTCCTGTTTCTGTCTCCGTTCCACGTGTCCGCGTCGCCGCCCAGTGCAACGATGCTGTCCGCCAAAGCCGACCAGCCACGTGGGTCCGTCGAATCGACCACCGACCACCGCACCCGATGCATCCACGATCATGAGCGAACAAGCCTCCGTCACACCAGATACACCACCAGCGGAACAGTCCTCAGAACAACCAGCCGAGCAGGAATCGAGCGAGTCGGCCGACGATGAGTCGTTCCGGCCCGTCGACACCGGCGCCCGGTCGGTTATCCGGGCGCTTGAGAAGGCCGATATCGAGTATGTCTTTGGCGTTCAGGGGGGCGCGATCATGCCCGTCTACGATGAGCTGTCCTTCTCCGACCAGCTCACCCACGTCACGATGGCCCATGAACAGGGGGCCGCCCACGCCGCTGACGCCTACGGCATCGTCTCCGGTGCCCCCGGAGTCTGTATGGTGACCTCCGGACCGGGAGTCACGAACCTGATCACCGGGATCGCCGACGCCGACATGGACTCCGATCCCCTGTTGGCGCTGGCCGGCCAGGTTC
>CAZFMU010000292.1:0-1936 GCA_964520165.1 uncultured Salinarchaeum sp.
GTGCCCGCCTCGAAGGGGTGTTTGATCGCCCCCATGTGTGTCACGTATGCCGCGGCGTCGATCAGCGCCGCCGGCGCCTGCCGTCCGGTGACGATCACCTCCGTCGCGGGGTGTCGGCCCTCAAGCACGTCGAGCAGCCGATCAGCATCGACGATATCGAAGGCCCACAATAGCGCCAGTTCATCAGCGACCACGAGGTCGATCGCCGGATCTCGCAGGTGCGCCGCGAGCGTCTCCAGTCCGGACTCAACGGTCGCCCGCTCGTCCTCGGTGAGCGTGTCCGCGGCGCTGATGTGCCGGTCCAGCGCGAACTGGTCGTGCGTCACTGTCTCGTGGTCGGTCAACGGACCGATCTCGCCGTAGGGCTGTCCGAGGGCGGCACTGCCTTTCAGAAACTGCACCAGCGCCACGGACCAGTCGTGGCCCACCGCCCGGAGGGCCGCCCCGATGGCGGCGGTCGTCTTGCCCTTCCCGGGGCCGTAATAGAGGTGTACGAGCCCATTACACTCGTCGGTCATACCCGACAGTAGGACCGACGGTGGCTTCAGCGGTTCGCCAAGACGATCGTTTGCGTCTTACGAAAGTTTATGACGGAGGCTCTGTAACCGGCAGATATGGCAAAGGGACTCGACGTCGGGACGATGAACATCCTCTCCTCGCGACAGGAGGGATCAGAAACCGTCTTCGTCCAGCAGCGCAACTCGTTCGTCGAGATCGAGTACAGCGACATGGCCGAGCAGATGCTCTCGCAGTCGGAGGTGCTACACATCCGCAAGGACGACAAGGTCTACGTCGTCGGCGATGACGCGCTGAACTTCGCGAACATCTTCAACAAGGAGACCCGCCGGCCGATGCAGACGGGCATCCTCTCGAGTGAGGAGTCCTCGGCGATTCCGATGATCCAGCTCATCACCGAGCAGGTCGTCGGCGAACCCGCCCACGAGGGCGAGCGGCTGTTTTATTCCTCGCCCGCGGACCCGGTCGACGTCGACTTATCGACGCTGTACCACGAGAAGACCCTTGAGTCGATGCTCGGCGACATGGGCTATGACCCCGAGCCGATCAACGAGGGCATGGCGGTCATCTACTCCGAACTCGCCGATCACGACTTCACCGGCTTGGGCATCTCCTTCGGCGCCGGGATGACCAACGTCTGTCTGTCCTACTACGCGGTTCCGGTCATGAAGTTCTCCATCGCCCGTGGTGGCGACTGGATTGACGAGCAGACGGCGACCGCGACGGGTACGCCTGTCGATAAGGTCACCAGCACGAAGGAATCGGACTTCGAACTCGACTTCAAGACCGATGTCGGCGGCATCGAGGGCGCGCTGGCGATCTACTACGAGAACCTCATCGACTACGTCATCGAGAACATCCGTCAGGAGGTCGACGAGGGCGACATCGAGGAGGGTCTCGACGTGCCGGTGGTCGTAACTGGCGGAACCTCGAGTCCGGACGGCTTCGAGGAGCTCTTTGAGGACCACCTCAACGACGCCAACCTGCCGTTCTCGATCAGTAGCGTCCAGCGGGCCACCGAGCCGATGTACAGCGTCGCCCGTGGCGCGCTGGTCGCCGCTCGCTCCGAGGAACGCGAGGCCAGTCGCGAGGAGGCCGAGGCGCCCGCCTCCGAGTGACGTTCGAGCGATGAGGGGGATTTTTGTCGCCCCTCATCGAAGGTTCTCACAATCGACCGTGTCCCGAAACTGCCCCCGGTGCGGGTCGTCAATGAGTACGTACATCCTCGGCGACGCCGAAGCGGTCGTCTGTGAGTCCTGCGGATACGTTGGCGTTGTCGCGGACCACTCCGGCGAACCGCGCGAGGTCGAATCCTGGGAGGAGGCCCTTGAGCGGTTCAACAACTGATCGCCTATATCATGCCAACACTTGATGTCACCGACGCGCAACTTGATCGGATCGATGCCCTCAAAGAGGAACT
>CAZFMU010000293.1:0-1922 GCA_964520165.1 uncultured Salinarchaeum sp.
GCCGACTGGCAACCGATCTCAATGTCGATGAAAACGAGGATCTCCACCCGGATCTCGACCCGACAGCCGAATCCGAGGACCGGCTGTTTACCACCCTCGGCACGACCACCCGCGAGGCGGCCATCGACAGCCGCGACGTGCTGGTGACGGACACGGTCGGCTTTATCAGCGATCTGCCACACTGGCTTGTGGAGTCGTTTAAGTCGACGCTTGATGCGGTCTACCGGGCCGACCTCGTGTTGCTCGTTGTTGACGTGAGCGAGCCGATTGAGGACATCCGCGAGAAACTCGTGACCGCCCACGATACGCTCTATGAGCGCAATGAGGCGCCGATCGTGACGGTCCTCAACAAGACCGACCGCGTTGACGAGACCGAACTCGCAGAGAAGCGCGCTGCACTCTCGGCGCTGGCGACCGATCCGGTCGCGGTGAGTGCCACAACCGGGGCTAACATTGCCTCGTTGCGTGATCGGATCCACGAGGAACTGCCGGCACTTGAGCACGAGCGACTGGTGATGCCGATGACCGATGAGACGATGAGTGTCGTTTCGTGGGTACACGACCACGCGCGCGTCGATGACGTGAGCTACAACAACGACAGCGTCTGTATCGAGTTTGCGGCCCACCCTTCCGTTGTCGCGCAGTCGCGCTCGAAGGCCAGCGACCTCGTTGCAACCGTCGAGTCGGTCTAGCCGTCCTCCGGCTGTGGTGTTACCGATGGGTGCCCCGTCGCTGGATGCGGTTCAACGGCCACATCGACGCCGAACACCGCTTTGAGTCGATCGGCGGTGAGTACGTCCTGTGGCCGACCGCGTGCGCGGATCGTTCCGTTTTCGAGGAGTGCAACCCGGTCACAGAACCGCGCCGCGAGATCAAGGTCGTGCATCGCGAGGATGACCGTTCGATCGTCGGCAGCGATCGACCGTACAAGCGACAGAATTGCGGTCTGGTGGTTAATATCGAGACTGGCCGTCGGCTCGTCGAGTAGCAAGACGGCAGGGTCCTGTGCGAGCGCACGAGCGATGAGCACCCGCCGCCGCTGTCCGCCGCTGAGCGTCGTTATCGACCGGTCGCGTAGACCGGTCGTGTCCGTCCGTTTAAGCGCCGTCTCAATCGCCCGTCGGTCGGCCTCAGTCGGCGTGCCAAAGCGTCCGCGGTGAGGATATCGCCCCATTTCGACGAGTGTCTCGACATCGAAGTCAAACCCAATCGTCGACTCCTGTGGGACGACCCCGACTCGCTGTCCGAGATCGCTCGCATCGAGTGTCTCGACCCGGTCGCCGTCGACCCGCACCGTTCCGGCGGTCGGATCAAGGAATCCGTCGATGGTTCGCAACAGCGTCGTCTTGCCGGCACCGTTCGGGCCGACCAGCCCAAGGACGGTCCCGGTCGCCACCGACAACGACACTGTCTTGAGGATTTGCTGGCCGCCCAGTTCGACGACAAGATCGTTAACCTCGATCATACCGAGTGCACCTCACGACTGATGAGGAGGTACAGAAAGAACGGCGCGCCGAGGGCGGCCGTAACGATCCCCACAGGGAGTTCTGCGGCCCCGGCGCGGGCAACGGTATCTGTCGCTACGAGGAAGATCGCGCCAGCAAGCGCACTCGTGGGGAGTAGCACCCGATGATCGGGCCCGACAAGCAGGCGCATGATGTGGGGGACGACAAGACCAACAAACCCAATAACGCCCGAAACGGCGACCCCGGCCGCGGTCACGATGCTGGCGCCGGCAAGGAGGTTGCGTTTGCTGCGCTCGACGTCGAGACCGAGTGCGTGGGCGTGCTCCTCGCCCATCATCAGCAGGTTGAGGTCACGGGTGTGAGCCAACAGAAGCGCAAAGACGACCAGGACTGGCGGCACCGCAATGCTCAGTCGCCACCAGGTGCTAGCGTGG
Source organism: uncultured Salinarchaeum sp. (assembly GCA_964520165.1). GTDB lineage: Archaea > Halobacteriota > Halobacteria > Halobacteriales > Salinarchaeaceae > CAZFMU01. The sequence continues at coordinate 1,901 of CAZFMU010000293.1, forward strand.
AGATGACCCATGAGCCAGTACA
>CAZFMU010000294.1:0-1894 GCA_964520165.1 uncultured Salinarchaeum sp.
GCGATTGCTCACATGGTGAGCGCTCGCATGAGAAGCATGTCCCACGGACGGAGAGCGATCGCTCATTCGCAGCTAACACGCCGTCACGATCGGGTGAGGCCCGTGGGGATAGGCCAAGGGACGACAGCGAGAAAACCGTTTGGACGGGGGCGGAGTGACAGCGCACTACCCGGGGGTGCCGGTACCAGCACCGGTCGGGGATTCGGACGACCGGGTGTGCGTTGGCGGGAGGATATCGTCCTCGGTCAGCTCGTCCCAGTCGAAGGCGGGGACCAGAATATCGAACTCGGGGGCAATCTCAACGGGGTCGTACGGAACGAGCTGTGGGCCTGCCGGATCAAACCGTTCCGGTTCGGCGATCTCGAGTGTCGCCGGCGCCTCGAACCCGAGGGCCTGTGGAGGGTGGTAGGCGATGGTATTGGGCTCACAGAGGTAGATATTCGAACGGCCATAATCAAGGACAACAACGTGATCACCGGCCGTATCCGCCGCCTTGACGGCTTGATACAGCGTCTCAACGGACCAGTCACCAACATCACGAAGGTCCGACCGGCCGGTGACGTGGATGTTGTGTCGGGATTCAGGAGCGAGAATGTCGGGTGTGTCGCTCATGCGTGTGTCCTGTGGTCCGAGTACAATAATCTCACCGGGGACGACATGCGGTTCGCGCCACCAGCGGGACAGGCTGCCCGATCGGGAGGGTACCATCCCTCCACCCACTTGCCGTTACTGTGGCGCGTACCGTTCACTCTTCGAGGTGTTTGATGCCCTGCTTCGAGACGTTGGCCTCGGTGATGCGGTTTTGCTGTGCCAACCAGTCCGGAGCGTCGTCCGGCGCCTCTTCCTCCCAAGCCCACGCCTCGTAGATGTGGACCTTATCTGTACCGTGTTCGCGCAGGCGGAGTTCGTGTCGCTCGGCATCGGCCTCGGATGAAGCCGGATCAAGCCGACGGGCCGCTTTCAGCGCCGCCTGTCGGGGAGTCGATCCCGAAAACACACTGCGCTCATCTCCGCCCTCCTCCCGCAACGCGAAGTTTCGTTTGCCATCTTCACGTACCATTACCTTAGCACCATGTCAACATTGTCCACCGTTCGATATAAATATATCCCCGCTATCGGCCTTCCGGCGGACGGTTTCGACGCTCGTCAGGGGGGGTCACCCGCCAGCCAAGCGAACACCCGCCTCGCCAAGGGCGGAGGGATGTCAAAAACACTGATGTGTACCGGCATCAATACACGATCAACATGGTCAAGAGCACGGTTCGGTTCCCTGTAACGGTCGTCGAGGAGGTGGAGGCACTGGTTGAGGAGGGCTCCTTCGAGAGCAAGTCGGAGTTCTACCGGTTCGCGACGGACTACATCCTCAACCAGGTAGTCGACGAGTACACTCCGAAGACCATCGACTTCGACGAGATTGAGTCTGAGTTGCTCGATGATATCGAACCGGCCACCGAAGAGAGCGAAGAACTGCCGTTTTTCGAGTCGGCCGTCATCGTCCGACAGTACGCGCTCCGCGGGAAGTTCAGTGACGCCGAGGACTTTATCGACCACCACTACACCGCAAGTGATCGACACGCGATGTTACTCGAGGAGCTACTCAACGCGTATCGGCAGCGTCCACAGGTGCCAGACACTCCACGCGCAGAACAGGAGATGACAGCGTCCGATCGCTCGCGGTGACAACCCAGATACGGCGGCGAGACGATCGGAACAACTCCGGTGCGTATGACATCCTCCTCCGCGTATGGAAGTATTGGGCAGGTCATGCGGAAGGGAGCTGGTGAACAGCCGTCTTTCCGGTGAACGATCCCGTCCTGCTCGCGCTACGGCGCTCGCTGCGGGCGGGGCTTCCTCGTCTTGTGACACACGTACTTCCGGTTCTCGACTGGCAGTG
>CAZFMU010000295.1:0-1892 GCA_964520165.1 uncultured Salinarchaeum sp.
CGCCTGTGATTAACAGTTGTTGGTAATACGATTTCTTTATTCAGTGTGGGGCGTGGAGGTAGTACGTACTGTCCCGTTTGTGGAGCGTGGCTTCCTTGCGTTTCCAGTCATCCGTTCAACACTCCGCGAAGGGTGTCCCCGCGTCGTCTTCGGGCGTGACGAACTCGGCGGTCACGCGGTCGCGCACGGTGGCGAGGGTCACATGGTCGTCGTGATAGGTGATGGTTCGCCCGTTGTACACGACAACTGAGCCTCGGAGCTCTGGTTTGCTTGTCTTCTTGCCGTCGTCGAGGATGCGGTCTTTGCAGTTGCCGAGTGCGTCGGCGGCGAGATTACGGGCGGATTGGACGAGACTGGCTTGCAGACTGGTCTGCTCCCGAACAGCGGTGTAGGTCTGTTCGTGGAGCGTGTTCTTCGTATCCGTGATTTGAGTGGGGTCGTCGCTCCATCCAGCGGCAGCGACGTGTTGGGCCGCTTGACGGAATTGCTCGAACGTCTCATCGAGAACGCTGTGAGCGTCCTCGGGAACGTCGAGCTTTAAGTGGATATTGCGGACGACCTCCATACGTCATCGGCATGGTTAGGGATATCTGAAGTATTTACTCAGTTGTTGGGGAGTCGGCCTTGCCATCGCGCGTGGTTTGCGTCGTCGAGTGTCGGCTTTCTCCTCGACCACAAGGGTCGGGAGATCCACCTCGCCATCTCGATGAAGAACAGATACAAGCCACGGCCGGTGTAACTCGCGGCCGATGGAGCCGGAGCCGTATCGAGATCGTGTTGTCGAGCTCACCTCGGACCTCATTGAGTACCGCTCGACCGAGGATCGGCCGGAGGAGATCGACGCCTGCATGGATCACATCGCCGGTGTACTGGACGATGCCGGGATCACCTATTCGCGTCACCGCTCGGACGACGTTCCGTCGCTGGTAGCGAGTCTAGACGGAACACGGTCACCGGACGTGCTCTTCCATGGCCACATCGATGTCGTACCGGCACCAGAGCAGTTATTCGCGCCGCGCATCGAGGATGACGAGCTTTACGGCCGCGGCTCCGCTGATATGAAAGGTGGCGTCGCTGCGATGGTACACGTGTTCACCGATCTCGCCCGGCTGGATCCGCCACCGTCGGTTGGGCTGATGATCGTCGGTGACGAAGAGCGCGGCGGACTTCATGGCGCGCGACATCTCCTCCAAGAGGGGTACCGACCGGGCTTTTGCATTACCGGCGAACCGAACAACCTGGCCGGCGAGATGGACATCATCATCAAGCAGAAGGGGATCATCCACCTCGAGATCACCGCGACCGGGCAGTCTGCGCATGCGGCGACGCCCGAAAACGGCGAAAACGCCATTGAGAAGCTCATGGGCGCCTATCCGGCGATTCGGTCCGTCTTCGATGGCTACGATGGTGATTGGCGGCCCACCGTCAACTTCGGGACGATCTCCGGCGGAGAGGTGATCAATCAGGTGCCGGACGTCGCGACTGTCGAGTTGGATATTCGGTTCCCCGATCAGAGCACGCGCGATGATATTCTCCTCGGGTTACGCGACATTCCCACAATTGAGGTCAAAAGCACCGGCGAGGGGAATCCCGTCGACACCGATCCAACCGACCCACACGTGCAGGGACTCAAGAGACACGCCAAGGAGGCGATCGGACCCCACGTCAAATTTGCTAACAAACCCCACGCAAGTGACCTGCGACACTTCGCTAAAGAAGGGATTCCAGGCGTAGCGTTCGGTCCGGAGGCATACGGCTCGCACGAACAGTTCGAACGGCTATTGCTCGACAGCCTTGAGCCGTACTGCCGGACACTGTATGCCTTCGGGGCCGATACCCCCTATCAGTAGTTGAAAACACGATAATTTTATTCAACAGAGGGTATGTAATTA
>CAZFMU010000296.1:0-1874 GCA_964520165.1 uncultured Salinarchaeum sp.
CAGGTGATGCGCCCGCTTGAGGATGCCTCGATTGCCAGAGACGGCAAGGTGCTTATCGTCGCGTACGATCACGGACTCGAACACGGTCCGGCCGACTTCGAGGCGGTCCCCGAAAGTCGAGACCCCGAACGGGTCTTCGAGGTGGCCCGACACGATGCCGTGACAGGACTGGCGGTCCAGAAGGGCATCGCGGAGTACTACTATCCCTCCTATGAGGACGAAGTCAATCTCGTCGCCAAACTCAACGGCACCTCGAATCTGTGGATGGGAGAGCCCGACTCGGCCGTCAACTGGTCGGTCGAACACGCCGCCGATCTCGGGGCCGACGCCATCGGATTCACACTGTATGGCGGCTCGAATCACGAGGTCGAGATGGCCGAGGAGTTCGCCACCGCCCAGGAGGCCGCGCGTGATCACGACCTGCCCGTTGTGATGTGGTCATACCCGCGCGGTCAGGGCCTCAAAAACGACAAAAAGGACGAGGTCATCGCGTACGCAGCTAGACAAGCACTCGAACTCGGTGCTGACGTCGCGAAGGTCAAGTATCCAGGGTCACGCGAAGGCATGGAGTTGGCCGTCGAGATGGCCGGGCCAGTCAAGGTCATCATGAGTGGCGGGTCGAAGGTCTCTGATCTTGAGTTCCTTCGAAGCGTTGAGGCAGTGATGGATGCCGGCGGTAAGGGTCTCGCCGTTGGACGAAACGTTTTCCAGCGGGAGAATCCCCGACAGATTCTCGACGCCCTCGAGGCGGTTATCTTCGAGGAACGATCGGCCGAAGAGGCACTTGAGGCATGACCGACGCACCCGTCGACGCGATTCTTGACACCGTCGCCGCGACAGCCCCGGTTCTCCGAGAGAACTTTCGCGGTCGACGTGGCGGCGAAGCCGGCGAGAACCCGACCGGAGACACCCGCGTCGCCGCTGACGTCATGGCCGACGAACTGTTCGTCGATCGTCTCGGCGAGATCGACGGCGTTGGAGCCCTTGCCTCCGAGGAACGAGAGGGCGTGATCGACTGTGGGGACGGAGTGGCCGTCGCACTGGATCCGCTCGATGGGTCCTCGAATCTGGCATCAAACAACGCCGCCGGGGCGATTATCGGGGTCTATGACGATCCCCTTCCGGCACCCGGTCGGTCGCTGATTGCCGCCGCGTCGCTCGTGTTCGGTCCGGTGACGACACTCACGGCCGCCGTCGATGGGACCGCCACCGAGTACGAGGTGATTGACGGCGAGCGGCAGGTCGTCGAAGAGGAGGTTACGCTCCCAACAGACCCGACGATCTACGGATTTGGCGGGGGCGACGACGCGTGGCACGCCCCGTTTGCGGCGTTCGCCGACGAGATTCGCCACGAACTCAAACTTCGGTACGGCGGAGCGTTCGTCGCCGACGTCGGCCAAATCATCGAGTATGGCGGACTCTTCGCCTATCCGAGTCTCGACGGGTATCCACAGGGAAAACTTCGCTACCAGTTCGAGGCGGCACCGATGGGTTACCTGCTTGAGGCCGCCGGAGGAGCCGCTTCCGACGGCAATGGGCCGCTGCTTGACCGAGCGCCGGACGAACTGCACGCCCGCTGTCCGGTGTATCTCGGAAACGATACACTCGTTGACCGGCTCGAGTCCGCCCTCAAGTAACGGTCACTTGAGCCGTTCCTGAAGGAACGACGGGTGGGCGGCCGAGATGCCATCGATCGAGAGAATGTCCTCGCGGATGACTGTCCCGAGCGTGTCGCCGTCCTCGGCGCGGACCTCCGCCATCAGCGTGTGGTCGCCACTTGAGGTGTACAGTCGGCGGATCTCATCAAGATCTTTCAGCTGCTTGATCGCCTCGACGTACTGTTCGCTTTCGACATCCATCCCGACGAACGCGAT
>CAZFMU010000297.1:0-1868 GCA_964520165.1 uncultured Salinarchaeum sp.
TCTTCGATCGCCAATACGGTCACGACGGGAACGTTTACCATCCCGTTGATGAAGCGCTCGGGGTATGACCCTGAGTTCTCGGGCGCCGTCGAGTCGGCCGCCTCCGCTGGCGGACAGATTCTTCCGCCGGTGATGGGGGCTGCGGCATTTCTCATTGTCCAGTATACCGCGACGCCGTTTGCCGACGTGATTGTGGTGGCGACCATTCCGGCGGTCGCCTTCTTCTTCGGCGTCTGGGTGATGGTCCATCTTGAAGCCCGTCGTCGCGGAGTCGGGGGCCTTGATTCAAGTGAGCTCATCAACGTCCGACCCCATCTCCGCCAGGGCTGGTTCTATCTTGTCCCGCTCGTCATGCTGCTGTATTTCCTGCTCGTCGAGCGGCTGTCGGTGTCGCGCTCGGCGTGGTACACCATCCTCGCCATCGGGGCGATCCTGGCGCTGGTGGCCGCATACGCCGATGAAACCCGACGACTGTTGCCGGCCGTACTCGGCGGCGTGGTTGCCCTTCAGTTCCTAACGTTCCTGCTGGCTGGTGTCGACCTCCTCGGTTTGGTCATCACCGGACCGCAGGGGGCAATGGCGCCCGCGGCGGCGCTGGCAGCGGTCCTTGGCAACCTCGGCTGGTACATCATCATCGCGGGCACCGTTGTGATGTTGCTACGGCCTTGGATAACTGCGCCGTTGCTTTCACTCGATCCAGGGGTCCAGTCGACGACCCTCAGCGTCTCCGAGGGACTTGATCGGCCGGACCTCAGTGATCACCAGCTGTTCCGGTACCTCGTTTACACAGGAAGCGCAATGGATAGTGGTGCTCGGACGGCGGTCCCAGTGGTAATTGCTGTCGCCGCCGCCGGGATCATCCCGGGGGTGATCAGTGTTTCCGGCCTCGGCCCGAATCTGGTATCACTCATCACCGAGGTCGCCGGCGGATCGCTTGTATTATTATTGCTTGTGACCGCCGTCGCGTCGATTATCCTCGGCATGGGGATGCCGACCACGGTGACCTACATTATCCTGGTATCGTTACTTGCTCCGGCACTTGTGGAGTTCGGGATCGCCGAACTCGCCGCCCACCTATTCATTCTGTACTTCGGTGTGATTGCCGATATCACGCCGCCGGTGGCCGTCGCCGCCTATGCTGCCTCGGGCGTGGCCAAATCCGACGCCTTTGAGACTGGGGTCAAGGCCTTCGCGCTGTCACTCAACAAGGCGATCGTCCCCTTTGCGTTCATCATCTCACCCGGCATCCTGCTGCTCAAAACCGGCGTTGAGGTGCCGAACTCCGATGATACCTACCGGGTGCTCACCGGCGGCGACCTCATGGATGTCGCCTTCTCGATTCCGGAGGTGGTCATCCCCATCGTGAGCCTCTTCATCGGGGTATTCGCCCTTGGCCCAACCGTTATCGGACACCTCTATGACACCGTCTCTGGGCTTGAACGCACCGGATTTGCCGTCAGTGCCGCGCTGTTGATGGTACCGACGCTTCTGGTGAGCGGTGTTTCGGACCTTCTCTCGCTGCTCGCACTCGGTCCGCTCCCCACCACGACGGCCGTCGACATCGGGCTCCGGATCGTTGGCGGTGTCTTATTACTCGGGCTGATGCGATACAACCACCGACGCGGCCGGCACAACGACGATGTTGAGGGCGCCCCGGTCTGAGGACTGGTGTTCGATACGATGTTGTCTCTTTGATGTGGCGTCAACGGATACCGTCAGCATCCGTGATTTATTTGGCTCTAACACGCAGTTGGGCCCGTGTCCATCCAGTACACGCCGATCGGTACCGTTCGTTCGCCCTTCGAAACACCCGATGCTGTCGGCCACGATCCTGACGCTGAAGGAGCGATTGTTCTTGACGACACGTA
>CAZFMU010000298.1:0-1865 GCA_964520165.1 uncultured Salinarchaeum sp.
CACTCGGGGCGTCAGGACATCGATAGGGGAACCGGAGCGAAACACAGCCCCGCAAGCAGGAAGGTGAGGACTCCGAGGGCACGACGCCCCGGTCCGATCGTCTCTTCGCTGACCGGCCGTACCGATCCGACGACCGCAAGAATTCCGGTGAGCACCCCCCAGAAGAGCCACACCGCAACGTCATTGAGCGGCACTCCGCCGACGACGTGTAATCCAAGGGCGAGCGCGATGAGAGTTCCGGGGACAGCCAGTGAAATTGGACGGTACAGCGAGTCCGCAATCGCATGGAGCACATGTCCACCGTCAAGTTGCCCGACGGGAATCATGTTGAGGAAGGTCACGAACATTCCTACCCAGCCGCCGATGACAACCGGATGGACAGTGAGACGGGGGTCGTCGTAGCGTAACTGTGCATCAAGCACCCACGCAAGGAACTCCATCAGCGGTGGATATCCAACGGTAATCCGGATGGCGTCCTCGGCTTGGACGACCCACTCTGGAACCCGGATCGGCCCCAGCGAGAGTCCGATGCTTGAGACCACAATGGTCGCTATGAGACCCGCGAGGGGTCCAGCGACACCGATATCGAACAGCGCCCGCCGGTTTGGAATCCGTCCTTTCATTCGGATGACCGCCCCCATCGTTCCGATGAGCGTTGGCACTGGGATGAAGTACGGTAGTGTGACGTTCACCCCGTGGTATCGACCCAGCGCGTAGTGGCCGAGCTCATGGACACCGAGCACGGTGAGGATCGCCGCCGCGAAGGGCCACCCCTGGAGAATCGCCGCCGGATTATCGGTGAGATCGACGTGAAACCACAGTGCTCCGGCAAAGAGCGTCGAGAGGACGGTCAGCCCAAACAGCGTGATGTGTGTCCACGGGAGGCCGTCGTCTGTGCGCTGTTGTGGGCGGGCGACTAATACGTCCTCACCCGCCTGCGTGACGTATTTCACCTCATAACCGGCGTCGTGAAACTGTTCCCAGACGGCCGCCTCAAGGCGGTCGGCCTCCACGAGTGGAAGGCCGAAGTAATAGATCTGACCGTCTTCCCGACGGACTTCATACACCTGAAAGCGATCGGCGATGGCATCGGGTGTCGGCGGCGCTGGGGAGGCATCCGAGGACTCACTACGACCGGCAGACTCCATCGCCGTGAGGTATGCCCAGGAGCAATAAATCTCCGGCGGTCAGGCCGGTTCGATCCGCCAGGTCGTCGCGCTCGTGTACGACCACTTCTCGATCTCGATATCGGTGGCGGAATCCTTGAGTTGCACCATCAGGGCGCCAATCTCCTTGGGAGAGAGTCCAACCTCATCGGCGATGAACTTGCTTTTGAAATACACCTCACCCTCGGAACGAACCTTCTCGGCGAGGTATGAGCGGAGGCGCTCGTGTTTGGAGGGCTGATCGTCATCGGAGAGCTGCGCCGTAGTGCTCATGATACACCATTCTGTTACCCCTACAGGGTAATATACCCGCCAGACGATTAGCGATAAACCTGCGTATTTTCCAACCGTTAGCGCCCGTTCAGACAAATACACGGCACTTTAAGAAGCGATCAGAAACGATTAGACAGTTTATTACTGCTTCTGATTGTTTAACGCCCGTCTCGACCCCGAAACAGTTATTTTTTGGATATTTCATTGCGGTTGAACAAAAGCCCGTTCGTGCCAGAACGAGAGAGACACGCACGCGGACGAACCTTGACAATGCTTAAGGCCGCGTCACCGGTAGCGACGGGCGATGAATGTCGTCGTCTCGATCGGGGGGAGCGTCCTCGCCCCGGGAGACAAGCAGCGCGTTCGGGACCACGCAGCGGTCCTCGAAGAGGTGGCAGACGAGTGTACGACCGCCGCGGTCGTCGG
>CAZFMU010000299.1:0-1847 GCA_964520165.1 uncultured Salinarchaeum sp.
TCCACGATTGCGAGTTCGGTCCCGACGCAGTCCTCGGGACGCGCACCTTCCACGATGTCCTGTTCACCGACGATACCGAGACACCGGTGAACGTGCTCACCGGCGAGATGCCCGCACATTCGCAGACGACCGTCGAGGAAGCGAAGGAGTTCGCTGCGAGTATCGATACGGAGACGCCGCAAATCGCGCTCCCGGCCTCTGTCGAGACGCAGATCGAAACCCAGAGCAAACCCTACACCTCGGCTGTGTTCTTCCACTTCAAGGCGACCGGGTCGCTCGAACTGCACCGTGCCTACCACGCCGCCTACGACTCCGACGCGTTCAGCGTCGACTTCGAGGCCGACTACGAGTCGGGCGACCTGACGATCACCGTCGAGCGGACAGACGATTCCTGAACACGATCTCCCGAACCAGGTTTTTCGAGCGCCGGCGATGGGTGCCGGCGCACCGAGCAAACAGACCGGACCAGAGCCCGGTGAGTCGGCGCTCCGAGGTGAACCAGATGCATATGGTCATCTACGCGCTGGTTGAAGCACCGGCACAGCACGACGCCCTAGTCGAGGGGAAAGCGGTCTTCGACCGTCTCGTCGGCGCGAATCCCCACGGTTGCGCCGTGTTTGATTACTACGTCACGTTCAACGAGGACGATACGACGGTCGCCGGGAAGGCCCGCTGGGGTGACCTGCCGACGGCAGCCCCCATCAACTCCGAGGAGGGCGGTGAACTGCTCGACCGGGCTTGGAAGGCCACGAAAGAGGAGTTTCAGCGGAATCTCGACCGCGTGAAGGAGGCGCTCGACGAGCTCAGCGACGAGGCGATCATGCGCGACGAGGACCTCGCCCGCCACGCGTTCCACCAGGTCGGCGCGTACGAAGGGCCCTCGATCCCGATGTACGACCAGTATGCACGGGGGATTCGGCATCAAGGCCAACTCAACCGAGTCCTCGGGGAAGATGAGGACAGCCAGACGCTCTGGATTGTCCCCGCAGACGTTCACTTCTAACCGACGATGCCACGGATCACCAACTGGTCACGAGAGAGTCGCTCACCAGCCCTCGCGTATCGGAACACCGAACCCGGAGCACGCGCCGGCCTGCATCGAGCGCCGGACGCCTACCGGTACGAGTGGCGCGGGGCCATCCTCGTCGACGGCTATCCGATCTGGTCGCGTCGTTATGAGACGAACGAGACGGCGGCATTCCGAGAACCACTCCGGCAGCGGCCGGCGCCGGACCTCAAGTACCTGGAGTGCCCGAACGACGACGTCCGCGTCGATGAGAAGACAGCTGATGGAGCGAAGGTCCAGCACTGGTACGACTGCCCGGAGTGTGGGTACGAAGCCCGTGTTAAAATCGTGCAGAGTGTCGAACGGGGAGTAAGTGATCGCTGGCCAGTGTTTTTTAGCCGGGCACGAGGGGTGGCCCGGCATGCCCGGGCCGGATACCCAATGAGTCTCGAAGTTCTTGACCGACACAATGAGGCCCTGTTCGAGTTCCCCTGGTGCCCCGTCTGCGGGCAAGAGGATTTCAAGCACATCCCCTTCGAGGGGGTGTTCTGCACGAACTGCGACACGCGGGTCCGACTGCAGGAACTCGCCGATACACGTGGCTACGAAGAGACCGCACTTGTTCACTTCAACACCGACACGACGTGGAACCTCCACATTGAGGAGAAGCCGCGCCAGGATTTGCCGGATGGGTCGGCACGAGCGGTGGTTGTGGGCGCCCCAGGAGCCTACACGGTCACCAAGTGGATCCCAAGGCCAAGTGAAGACTGGGAACCCGTTGAGCGAGGCGAGTTTGACGATGTCGAGGAACCAGACGAGGTGTCACATCTCGTGTAGGGGA
>CAZFMU010000300.1:0-1829 GCA_964520165.1 uncultured Salinarchaeum sp.
AGTTCGCCGGCCTGGACGCCCCAGAGATGCGCATACAGGCCATCGGCCGCAAGCAGCTCCTCATGGGTGCCTCGCTCAACGATCCGGCCCCCCTCAAGGACGAGGATGGTATCGGCATCCTTGATTGTCGACAGCCGGTGGGCGATCGCGAACGTGGTCCGGTCGGCACTCAGTGTGTCGAGTGACTGCTGGATTAACAACTCGGTCTCGGTATCAACGTCACTAGTGGCCTCATCAAGAATGAGGATCTCCGGGTCACGGAGGATCGCCCGGGCGATCGAGAGGCGCTGACGCTGGCCACCGGAGAGTTTCACGCCCCGCTCGCCGACCTCGGTGTCGTAGCCCTCCGGGAGGTTGGTGATGAACTCGTGGGCCTGAGCCATCTTTGCCGCCTCAACGACATCCGCCCGGTCGGCGTCGAACCGGCCGTACCGGATATTCTCGGCAACGGTCCCATAAAAGAGGAAGGTGTCCTGGCTGACGTAGCCAAGCGCGTCCCGGAGGCTTGAGAGCTGCACATCCCGGACATCCTGGCCGTCGATCCGGACGGCCCCGTCATCAACGTCGTACAGTCGCATCAGGAGTTTGAGCACGGTCGACTTGCCAGCACCGGTCGGACCGACCAGGGCAAGCGTCTCGCCACTCTCGACGGTAAAGGAAATGTCCTCAAGGACGCGGTCGTCGCCGTAGCCGAAGGCGACGTTATCATACTCGACGTGACCATCATCGACCGACAGCGGCGGGGCGTCGGCCGGTTCGGGCAGTCGGTCGGGCTCGTCCATCAGTCCGAAAATTCGGGCGCTTGAAGCGCGGGCGCGCTGGTACATGTTAATAATCTGGCCAAACTGAGCGACCGGCCAAATGAACCGCTGGCTGTAGATAATGAACGCGACGAACGTCCCGGTTCGGAGGGTCCCACTGAATGGGCCGGGGGCGGTTCCCTGGATGACCCAGAGCCCACCGACGGCGAAGGTCAACACGAATCCGATACCTGAGAGTAGACGCAATCCGGGGAAAAAGCGGATCCGAACGGCGATGGCCCGCCAGTTCGTGTCGTAGTACTCCTGAGAGACATCCTCGACGCGGTCGGACTCGTAGGGCTCGGTGACGCTTGACTTGATGACCTTGATGCCGCCGAGGTTGTTCTCAAGACGGCTGTTGAGTTTGCCGACGGTTGAGCGGACCTGGGCGTACCGCGGCTGGATCACCTTGATAAAGAGGTACGTGAAGCCGACGATCAGCGGGATTGGCGCCATCGTCAGCAGCGCCAGCTGCCAGTTGTACGCGAAAAGCAACACGGCGATGCCGACAACCATGACGAACATGCGGAACAGTGAGTTCATGCCGTCGTTGAGGAACCGCTCAAGCCGGTTGACATCGTTCGAGAGGATGGACATCATCTCGCCGGTCTGCTTGTCGGCAAAGAAGTCCATGTTCAGCGCCTGCATGGCCTCGTAGGTGTCGGTCCGGATGTCGTGTTGGATCTCCTGGGCAAAGCGGTTGAATCCCCAGTTGCGCACCCAGTGGAAGACAGCCGCAAGCACGAAAATGACGCCGACAAGGCCGCCGGTGAGCCAGAATTGCAGCATGCGGTCATCCGGAATATACGGCGCAAGAAGCCCCGATCCGATGGGTAATGCGGCTGCGTAGGAGACCTCCTGGAGAAAGACGGCGTCAATGGCGACTGCGAGGAAGATCGGCGGCAGGAGATCGAGCACCCGAGCGATAATCGACGCGCTGACGCCGATAGTCCCGGTCACCCAGTACCGCAGACCATACTGCCGGAACAGTCGACGCATGGGGTTCTCGATCTTGTCCCGCTGGTCCTC
>CAZFMU010000301.1:0-1817 GCA_964520165.1 uncultured Salinarchaeum sp.
CGCTTTTCGAATCTCGACGTTGCTGATCATGGCAATGTCGAGCCGTTCGATGACCAGTCGACGTACCTCGGCTACCTCGAAGGTATCCTTGCCGAAGCGGCTCGTAAAGGACGCACACCGCTGGTGCTCGGCGGTGAGCACACTGTCGCCGTCGCCGCAATCCGCGCGCTTGATCCCGACATCGTCGTGAGTGTCGACGCCCACCTCGATCTCCGGGAGTCCTATCATGGCACGACGCTCAATCACGCCTGTGCAATGGCGCGAGCCATTGAGGTGGCCGAGGAGCTCTACGTCGTTGGCGCCCGGGCTGGTAGCGAGCCCGAGTGGACTCGGGCCGCCGAGTCCGACGTGACAGTCGTCCCCCCAGAGGCGGCCGCCGACTGGACGGTTCCGCAGTTTGACGGCCGGACGTACCTCAGCGTCGACATCGACGCGGTCGATCCTGGAGCTGCACCAGGCACCGGGACAATGGAGCCTTTTGGGCTGACACCACGGACCGTCCGGTCGATTGTCCGGGCGATCGCCCCGCAGGCGGCTGGTATGGATCTTGTCGAGGTAAACGACCGCGACGACGGCCAGACCGCCGCCCTTGGCGCTAAACTCCTCCGGCGCTTCGTCTACGACCACGCCGCGGAGTGATCCACGACGACCACAACCCCCTTTTGCTGAACCGACCGAAGACGCGGTATGGACCTTGCGACCATCGTCGAGCGGTTCAACGACGAACTCCGTGTCGACGCGTACGCCGATCTTGACCCGAGCGCCAACGGCCTCCAGGTGGGTCGTCCAACCGGTACCGTCGAGCGGGCGGCGGTGACCGTCGATGCGGCAACGACAACCATCCGGGCGGCTCGCGAGCACGACGTCGACCTGCTGGTTGCCCATCACGGTGTGGTCTTCGGCGGACTTGATCGCGTTACCGATCGGACGTATGACGCCATCGCCGAGCTCGTTGCCGGTGACATCGATCTGTATGCCGTTCACCTTCCACTCGACGGCCACCAGGAGCTGGGTAACGCCGCTCAGCTGGGTGACCGACTCGGGCTCGTCGACCGAACGCCATTCGGCGAGATCGGCCCGGAATACGGCGGCCAGCGTGGCCGGTTACCCGAGCCCCGTGCACTCGGGGACATTGCCGCCGAACTCGAAGCGGCCCTCCCGACCGGTGGACAGTCGGTCCAGACGCTCGATTTTGGCCCCGAGACGGTCGAAGAAGTCGCGATTGTCACGGGGAGCGGAACCGACTGGATCGACGAGGCGGCGGCCGTCGGGGCGGACGTGTTGATCACCGGCGAGGGCAAACAAGCGGCCTACCACGAGGCCCTTGATCGGGAAGTGAACGTCGTGCTGGCCGGCCACTACGCCACCGAGACTGGCGGTGTGCAGGCGCTCGGCGAGCTGCTCACCGACTGGGGGGTCGAGGTTACGACGATTGAGCACCCCACTGGGCTGTAGCTGCCCTACAGAGACTCACACCTCGAATGCGACGTTTGTCTCCGTTTCGAGGACGCCGCTGACGGACAACAGCTCCTCTGTCACCACTTGTGCGATCTCCTCTTTTGGAACCGATAGCCGGGCGACGATATCGTGCTCGCCGGTGACCATGTGTGTGGCCTCAACCGCGTCGACGGCGTCGATTGCCTCGGCGGCGCGCTGTATCGCTGACGGCTCGACATACACGTGGACGTACGCATCAGTCATGGAACCAGTTGGATGATGAACTAGATTGGTCAAAATACTATCGGCCAACACAACCGCTTTGACCCGCCCGGGGATAGTATGCGGTGGCCGATGACGAGTGACCGGGCCGAGCCGGT
>CAZFMU010000302.1:0-1815 GCA_964520165.1 uncultured Salinarchaeum sp.
GGTAGTTCACCGACGAGGGTTTTCCTGGGGTGACTGTGAGTCCGATCAATCCAGACGGTCGAGCGAGCCATAGAGTTCCTCGTTCTGAACGTGGGTACAGAACTGTGCGCAGAGCCGACAGCAGTCCGTGGCGTCGGTGAACGTTCGGACACTGGCATCCCAGCGCGCGTGGACGGCGCCAAGCATCGCACTTCGAACCGATGGTTCGGTCGCGACCATCACCCGTCGCGCACGCGCAGGTGGCGTTGCATCGGCTGCCGGCCCCTGCATTCCAGTTGTCGACAGCATCTCCTCAAGGACGCTTCCAATTTCGATCCCGACACCGAGATTGTCGCCGACCTGTGGAGCGATGAAGATCGTTGCATTACTCGCTTGCGCAAAGGCGATACTCTGTGTGGCGGCATCCATCTCCTCAAGTGAAATCCCGACGTCGATTGCGAGAAAGGCATTAACCCCGCGGTCGCGGAGGCAGTCCCGTGTTTCCTGTAGAAGCCGTAAGACCTCGTCTTCGGCGTACTCGCCGCTGGTCTCGTCCCACGTCGCAAACGACGGGGCATCGGTTTCGACATCGGCGTCCGCCGGCAGCAGCGCGTCGACGTCGAATGTCCGGTATGGGCCCATCAGATAGACGAGAAACTGTTCCCGCCGGACTGGGGCGAGCGCATCTGAATCACCGGCGGCACGGGGGAGGTTGTCGATAATCCGTTGCCGCATTCGACTCGCTGATTCGGAACGGTGGTATATGAATATCGGTGTTCTCAGGAATATTCTAGTCGAGAACGACTAAGTACATGGCGTCCCAACATAGGAGTACCTACATGTCCGACCCCGATCGCCAGCCAACAGCGGCGGTTCGTCAGCCGGACCCGCCGCTCCCCGAGGAGAGCGGGCTAACGCTCGAGGAGTACCTCGCGATGCAACAGGCGATCGGCCACCCGACACGGTTCCGGATCCTCCGCACGCTCGTCGCCAACGACGAACTGAGTGCTGCCGATCTCAAGGCCGCCGTCGATGTCGAATCCCACAATTTCCACTACCATCTCGACGAACTCGTCGACGTCGGACTCGTCGACAAGCGCCAGCGACGGACCGCTGACAGCCAGGGGTTTTACACGTATTATCGGCCGACGGCACTGGGGCAGGGGATTCTTGAGCACGGCGTTGAGGAGCTGATGCGCCGTGAACGGGCATTCAACGACGCGTATTCGTAGGCTGTCGTAGGACTCCCTCCCCCGACTGGTGATTCCGGTAGCCTCTCGGATTCCTGTTTGAGGCCACAAGAGCGATCCACAGAATGGTTCAGTACAGCTGACTCACAGCCAGTCGGTAGTGACGTATGTGACTGTGCCCATCGCCTCTCGATTGGGAAACGCCTCGATAATGCGTTGGATGGTGTGGTAGAGGTCGCGTGGGGGAAGCGACTGGTCGAGGGGGTAGAACACGCCAGGGTGTGAATCGGTCGGCATCTGGATGCAGTCGTCGTCGCTGGTAACGATGAGACGACCCTCCCTGACGGCGTACAGGCGAATCGTGGTGTCCTCAACGCCTTCAAGTAGCTCACCCCGACGACACGCTCTACGTCGTGACCGGCCTCATCGAGGTTGTCAGCCAGTGACGCCGCGATGTTTTCATCAAGAAGAAACGACACCTGCATACCTACGGGTCCGGCAAATTATCGGGGCCGGTGATGATTTTGGGGGGCTTCTTCTGCGGCTTCGTGGACCTCTCGACGGTGTTCTTCAACCGCCCGCATCTCTTTGTGTGGAACCTATGCCTGTCACGCGTTGCTTATCGGGGAACTAACAAGACGACCGG
>CAZFMU010000303.1:0-1812 GCA_964520165.1 uncultured Salinarchaeum sp.
AACCGGGTTGATCGGCCACCGGCCAGGATCACCCCCGAGCGTTTCGTCATCGCGAATGATTACTCGGCGGACAGATTAGGCGTTACGCCGTCGGTGGGCAAGAATTCCCGCCCCGGCCAGCGCCGTAGCTGCCACGCCGATGCCAAACCCGGGCTGTGGGCCTTCCGAGGTGGGTGGCGTTGATGCGTTCACCGTCGTGTCAGCCGTCGGAAGCGTCGCGTTCGGGTGGAAGGCGTGTGCCATCCGGGTGAGTGGAGTGACGACCCGAGGTCCAGGCTGACTCACGCGGTCAGCATCAACGACGAGGACCTGGTCGGACTGGACAGCGGTCGTCTCCACGAAAGGGGTCTCGTTGGTTGGCACGCCAGCGTGACTGGGCGTCACGATCCACTCGGGATCAGACTGCGCGATGATCTCCTCGGAGATCGGTCTGAAGCCGGTGATTCCGGCCTCAGCAGCGACGTTCTCGCCACCCGCAGTCGTGACAAGTTCGCCGATGAAGGTCTCTTCGCCAGCGGCGTACCCGAAGAAGTAGTACAGCACACGAGGCGAGTCGCGATCGGTCACTGCCGTCTCAATGGTCTCGACGTGCTGGCGCATGTCAACGACGGTCTGATCGGCGGCACTGCACGCCCCAAGGAACTGACCGAACAGTCGCGTCTGAGTGTAGATCTCATCGAGCGATGTCGGCTCCGAGCGCTGATAGACGGTGATCCCTGCGGTCCGAAGCTGTCGGATGGTTGCGTTCCCGACGTAGTTCGGAGCGATCACCAGGTCCGGCTGCTGGGCGATGACCGTCTCGACATCAATCGACTCAATCGATGATCCCGTCACATCGGTCTTGGTTTCCGAACCATCGAGATACGATGTGTACTCGCCGACGGGCATACCGACGACGCGGTCTTCGGCACCGATTGCCCAGATGATCTGGGCAGCCGCCGGTTCCAAGACGACGACGCGATCGGCCGGTGTTGTCACCTCGACGGTCGTGCCGGTGTGATCCTCAACCGTCACCGGGTAGGTACACTCCGCGGCAGCTCCCGTAGCGAGAGCACCGCCGGCACCGACGAGGAGAACGGTGACCAGCGCGATTCGAATGGCGTTCCGTCGCATAGGAGCGTCTGCGCGTCCAGTACAAAAGAGATTTAATTATTACAACTGAGATTGTGCTGTGGTACTCCATCGGACGCTCCGGTGGTCGGCCGGACTCGGTGTCGTCCTGCTGGGAGTCATCGTCGGTAGCGCCACCATCGGACCGGCAGATATCGGGGTCTTCGAGACGATAGCCGTCCTCCTTGAGATGGTCGTGGTGCCCACCTACGCGGCCGGGAGTCTCGAGTGGATCCACCCATTTGCCGCAGACGTGTCGACGACGACCCGTACCATCGTTGGGTCAATCCGTCTGCCACGGATCCTCCTCGGGGCGGTTGTCGGGTTTGCGCTTGCGACCGCCGGCACGGTGTTCCAGGGATTCTTCCGAAATCCGCTGGCCGATCCATCGATTATCGGAATCTCCGCTGGCGCCGCAACCGGAGCCGTCGGCTACATCGTCGCACCAGTTACCGTCCCATACGGACTCCCAGCGGCGGCGTTCGTCGGCGGGCTGTTTACCGGTGGGCTGGTATACGTCATCGCGACAGAAGGCGGACGAACGCCGGTTGCGACACTCCTGCTGGCGGGAATTGCCGTTCAGACATTCTTCGGTGCCGTCATCTCCTATCTGCTGTTGAACGCCGGGAGGAGCCTCGAACGCGTCGTGTACTGGCTCATGGGTCATCTCCACGCTAGCACCTGGTGGCGACTGAGCATTGC
>CAZFMU010000304.1:0-1810 GCA_964520165.1 uncultured Salinarchaeum sp.
TCTGCTCGTCGACTTCCGATCGATCGACGAGGAGAGTTTCACACTGATGCGGTACCTCCGCGAACAGCACCCGTCGCTGCCGGCCCTGCTCGTCGCCGGTGCCGACGCCGAGGGCGACCTGTTCGATACCGCCATCGACGCGGGGTACTCGGATCTCGTCCGTCAGGAGGCAGACGATGTCGCCGCGGGGGCACTCGCCGAACGGGTTCACGCGGTCGTCGAACAGTCGCGACTCGACTACCAGGCAACCACGCAGCCCGCCTACTACCGGCGGTTGCTGGAGCACCTCCCCGATCCGGCCGTCTTTCTCCAGGGTGAGGAACTGCTGTTCTGTAACGACGCGTTCGTGTCACTGACCGGGTGGACACGCGAGCAGCTGACGGACGGATCCTTTCTCCGGACTTCGGTGCACCCGGACGACCGGGCAGCACTTGAGGAACTGCTCAGCTCGGAGGCCCCCCGGACGGCCACGATCCGGATTCAGGGCGACCCGTCGATGCGGTACTGGTCGGTGTCCAGCGCACGCGTCGAGACCGACTCGCTCGCCGGGGTGCTCCTCACCGTCCGCGACGTAACCGCTCGCGGGCGTCGGGCCGCCTTGACAGATCTTGAACGCCAACTCTACGGAGCCTTCGCCGATCACTACCGTGCGCCTGCGTCGCGTGAGGCGATTGAGGGGGCTGTACTTGACCGGCTCACCGATGAGGCGTACGCCACCGCTTGTACCTGTGACATCCCGACGTCTGACGATCCCGCCGTACACCGACGGGTCGTCCGCGGCGATCCGACATACTTCGAGACGGTCGAACCGCTGTCCGACGACGCGTCGGAGACTGAACCCCGACGCTGGGCGGCGCGGACGAACTCGCCACAGTACGTTCGGAACATCGGTGAATTGCTCTCGGAGCCGTGGCGCGACCAGGCGCTTGAGGCCGGATACCGGAGCGGTGCCGCCGTGCCACTCACCTACGGTAACATCTCCTATGGGCTGCTGGCGGTCTACGCGAAAGAGCCCCACCGGTTCGGTCCCGAGGAGCGAACCCTTCTTGAGCGGTCGGCCGACGCGCTCGCGTTCAGCATCCACTGTGACACCTTGCGCACCTCGATGGCCACGGAGACGGTCTTCGATCTGACTGTCGAGGTTGCCAGCGAGGACTACTATCTGGTTGATCTGGCCCGGGCGGGAGAGTTTCTGCCGTACGACGCCGTGACCGTCGAGAGTACGCTGTCGGCCGACGACCAGCGCGCGATCCAGCACCTGACGGTGACTGGTGCTTCTGCCGATGTCGAGTCGATCCTTAGTACCCACCCAGCCGTCAAGCAGACCAGCGTCCTTGCCGTGGACGATGAGGCGGTCAGGCTGTCGGTCGCGACGGCACCGCCCTTACCGGAGACGGTCGTCAGCGGATACGGGATCCGCATCACCCACACGACAGTGAATGCCCACGCGGCGACCCTCCACCTGCGGGTGCTCCCGGCGGTCGACATTGACGCCGTCCTTACCGATCTCGAAACGGCGTTCGGTCAGGTGCGTGCCCACGCCATCACTCAGTCCGGCGAACTGGTGAACACGCTGGCCTCGGATCCACTTGAGCTTCCGACGGACCTGACCGACAAGCAGTTCATGGCACTCCAGGCGGCCTACCGACACGGCTACTTCAAGCAGCCGCGCGAACACACGGCGACGGACATCGCGGCAGCACTTGATCTGTCGCACTCGACGTTTCTCCAGCACCTCCACCGTGCGGAACAGAAGGTATTCGCCGCGTTGCTTGACTGATCCTTCGTTGACGGCGCCTCACCACATAGC
>CAZFMU010000305.1:0-1804 GCA_964520165.1 uncultured Salinarchaeum sp.
GAGAACAAACGGCACCGTCAGTCGAGGTGCCGCAAATGATACACGATCCCATTTACGTTATGCGACGAGGGCTGGACTAAAACTGTTGTCGAAACGTCGCTCACGACCCGGTGACACAAGGGGGCGCCCGTCGATGTTAAGTACCCCTCGTTCGAATGACAGATATGGAACTCACCTGGTACGGTCACTCGACATGGCAGGTCGTCGTTGAGGACACGACCTTGCTGATCGACCCGTTTTTCGACAATCCGCACACCGACGCCACCCCAGAGACGGTTGACCCACCGGAGTACGTGCTGTTAACCCACGGGCATGCCGACCACATCGCTCACGCCGACCAGTTCGACACCGCGACGATTGTCGGGACGCCCGAGCTGGTCGAGTACATGGCGGACGAACACGGTGTCGCCGACACCATCGGCATGAACCTCGGTGGCACAGTCGAGTGTGGCGACGTCTTCGTAACGATGCACCGGGCCGACCACAGCAATGGCATCGATACCGGATACAACTATAGCGCCGGTATGCCCGCGGGCTACCTCGTGAGCGATAGTATCCCCACCCAACTCGCCGACGAGGAGACCACCAGCTTCTATCACGCCGGTGACACCGGATTGATGACCGAAATGCGCGATGTCATCGGGCCGTATCTTGAGCCCGACGCCGCCGCCGTCCCGATCGGTGACCACTACACGATGGGGCCCGAACAGGCGGCCATCGCCGTCGACTGGCTCGACGTAGAGCACGCCTTCCCGATGCATTATGACACGTTTCCGGCGATTGAGGTCAACACCGACCGGTTCGTCGATGAGGTCGCGGCAACGGGCAGTGACGCCACCGTACACGTCCTTGCAGGGGACGAGTCGATAACGGTTCCACCACGGGACTGAGGAGACACAACGCTGATAGCCATCTCGGCATAATAGCGGGTATGAGCGACTGGACGGCAGAGTTCGTCGGCGATCGGATGACCGTCGATCAAGCGTTCAACGACCAGGTTGCTGCCTCGGAGTTCACCCATCAGGAGTGGGGGACGATCATGACGGCCGTCGACTTCGAGATCAAGGGAGCGGAGACGCCTGCAACGGCCGAACTGGTAGCAAACACCGAGGACATTGAGGAGATTCTGCCGGCGCTCGATGAAATCGAACAGCAGCGCGGTGCGATCGGGCCGGGGGGAGGCGCGACCGAGGAGACAAGCAAGGGGGTTCTCGACACGCTCACCGATCGTCTCGGGTTGGGCGGGGCAGACGGCAACGACGACGATGACCGCCTAACAGCCGCCAAAGGACTCGCCGATGCCTACGCCGATGCTTTCCAGGAACACCTTGAGCGCGAGGGCAAGTGGGAACGCGCGTGTTCGCTCGCCGCTACGGAGTGATCAGAGCCGTTCGATGATAGCGTCGGTCACTGTCGCCGTAGTCGCATCACCACCGAGGTCGGGCGTGCGGGGCCCACGTTCGAGTGTCGTCTCGACTGCCGTGCGAAGCTGATCAGCCGCGGCATTGTGTCCGAGGTGCTCAAGCATGAGTGCCGCAGAGAACATTGTCGCCGCCGGATTGGCGATCCCCTCGCCGGCAATGTCCGGGGCCGATCCGTGCACCGGCTCGAACAACGCGTTCTCGTCCCCGAGATTTGCGCTTGGGAGGAGTCCAAGGCCGCCAACGAGACCGGCAGCCAGATCCGAGAGCACGTCACCCGCAAGATTCGGACAGACGATCACGCCATACTCCTCGGGATGCATCACCAGGTGCATCGCGAGCGCGTCCATGAGCGCCGTGTCGTACGCAACGCCACGCTGCTC
>CAZFMU010000306.1:0-1762 GCA_964520165.1 uncultured Salinarchaeum sp.
TCACCCCGCTCACGCACCGTCTGCGTCGACATCAGCGAGCGGTAACTCGACGAGAAACACGCTTCCTGTGGGCTCGTTGTCTTCGACCCACACCCGTCCGCCGTAGTCCTCGGCCAGCGTCCGGACGAGATACAGCCCCAGTCCCGTCCCCGGGCTGTCCAGCCCTTTTTCGCCCTTGCCGAAGATTTCGGGCTTCCGTGCGTCAGAAAGCCCGGGGCCGTTGTCCGCGACCCTGATTGTCACCGTGTCCGCGGATCGATCAACCGCCAGTGCCACCTCCACCTCCGGCAGCTCGGCGTCGTTGTGCACAATCGCGTTCTGGATGAGGTTGTAGACCAGCGATTCAAGCAGGTCATCGGCCTCGACAACCACCTCAGTACTCATTCCCGTGGTGCGAATGACCGCCTGGCCATACTGGGCCCGGGCGGTCTCGACCGCATCGTCCATAACGGCCGGCACCACGAGGGCTTCGGTCGCCTCGTGATCGGTGGAGAGCGTCCGCGCCAAATCGCGTGCCGTCCGGGTCAGTTCGATGGCCGCGGTGGTCGCGTCGCGCATCTCCTCAAGATGGTGCATACCCTCCTCGGTGACGTGCGCCGCCAGCAACTGTCCCCGCCCCTGGATAACCTGCAGATGGTTCCGCAGGTCGTGACGCACGACCTCGTTGAGCACCTCAAGTCGATCACGCTGTTTCGCAAGCTGCTGTTCGGCCTGGATGCGGCGGGTGATGTCGGTCAGATAGCCGATACACTGGCGATCGTCCTCTGCTGTCCCGACGATTCGGGTCTCGGCTTGGACCCACCGGATGTCGCCTGTGTCCGTGATGATCCGGAACGGATCGTGAGTGAGCTGCTCGGTGCCAGCCTCGCGGGCCGCCATCACCTCGTCAGTGACACGGCCGACGTCATCCGAATGGAGCAGATCCGAAAAGGCAGTCGCGGTCGATCGGAGCACTCTCGGTGCGTATCCGAAGTGCTCCGTGATATTGTCCGAGGCGTATGTGATCGGCCAGCCCTCCTCAAGCCCCCACGTGATGACCACGGCCGGGCCGCGTGCCTCGCGCTTGAGCTGTTGTTCGGAGCGCTTGCGATCATCGATATTGATATGCACGCCCACAGCCCGCGTGGGTGCGCCGTCGTCGGTCCGAGCGACGATTGTGCCGACCCCTCGGAGCCACTTCCATTCGCCATCGGCTGTCTGCATCCGGAATTCCGCGTCGTAGTAGTCGGCCTCGCCAGCGATGTGCGCCTCCATCGCCCGGTCAACTGCCGATCGATCCTCCGGATGGATCCGCTCTCGCCACGCGGCGTGTCGGTCGTCAATCTCCTCTGGATCGTACCCGAGCATCGTCGCCCACGTGTCACTGTAGGTCACCTGCTCCTCATCGGCATGCCAGTCCCAGATCCCCAGATTCGCCCCCTCGGTGACAAGTTCGAACCGTTCGGTGAGGTCCTCTAGGACCTGTTCGCGTTGCTTGTAGTCCGTGATTTCGTGACTCGTGCCGATGATCGCGACGACCGTGTCGGATTCGACTACCGGCACGAGCTTTGTCTGCCAGTAGGTCTCCCCGACGGGCAGGTCACGCCGTTCCTCATACTCGATGACCGCCCGCTGTTCGGCACACCGCCGATAGTTCGCGGCGATGGCGGCCCCCTGCTCCTCGCCAAAGTACTCGACCGGTGTCTTCCCCCGAAGGGCTGATTCCTGAAGCCCGGTCTGATGCTCGTGGGCCGGATTGAGCCGCTCGAAGACGAATCGATAC
>CAZFMU010000307.1:0-1692 GCA_964520165.1 uncultured Salinarchaeum sp.
GGGAGCAGCAGTCCTATACGCCCTTTGACCACGATTAGGGCGTGAGCCGCGAGACAGCGAGAAACTCGACCCCGTCCTCGGTCGGCCAGGCATACACCAGGTCCTTTCGGACCCCATGGGCCAGGCGGACATCAAGTGAGAGATCCCGTGGCACGACCGACGCATCGGGGGCCAGCACGCGGATCAGCCGGTTTGAGTGTCCGAGGTCCTCCACCGATTCAATGGTGTCGTAGGTGCGGAAGTCAGCGCCAAATTTGAACCCGGTTTTTGGGACGATGCCACGCTCGCGTAGAGCTGCGTAAACCTGCAGTCGCCGGTCGAAGTGATCCCCCTCAACGGTCCGTCCACGCTCAACGACGGCGTCGTACCCTCCCGGAATCCGCAGTCGTCCGGCAGCGACCAACTGAGCCGCCTCAAGCAGCGATAACTGGAGGGCGTTGCTCGCTGTTGCGTCGTCGCGCGATCCAAGCGGGTGACCGTAGAAGGCCGATTCGTATAGGCCTGTGGGGGGATCCCAACAGATCACCCGATCGGTCAACAGCGTGGCCTCTGGGACTGTCTTGGCCCCGATAGCGGCGGCGGTCTGGCCGTCCGGGGTGACCCGCTCAGGGGCGAAATACGTGACCTCGCTTTCCTCGTCAACGACCGATAGGACACATGCTCCAAGTGTCGGCGGATCGAGTGGCTCGCGCTCACCGACAACCCGGATCCGGTAGGCGATCGCCCCGTCTTCCGGGCCGCTGCCACGTTCGTAGACCACGAAGTCAGCGTTTGGAGCCGGGTCGTCAACCCATCCTGAGCGCGCCGGTGAGAGGTAAAAGCCACGCTGACGGAGATCAAGATAGACCAAAAAGAGCGCGCCGAACCGGGTGTCGTCAACGCGTTCGAGAAACCGCTTGAATCCAAGCCCCTCGCCCCCGACCCGCACCGCGTTGAGATCGCCGCGAAACAGGAGGTGGGCCGCCTCAACGCGCGACAGGGCAATCTCGTTGCCGCCGAGTGGATAGCCGTACCCACGTGCATCGTAAAACCGCTGTCGGGCATCGCCGCCGGCGACGATCCGGTCGTCCCGGAGTGTGGCCTCCATCACCGTCGAATGGCCGTCGCCCGGTCAAAAGCCCCCCGATCCATCCGGTCTGTCGAGACGGCAACAGTCGGTAGCTCCTCACACAGAACACTACCGTCGCCTCGAAAGGCCCGTAATCCCCGTCCCACAACCGTGATTCATGGCATTCTTCGATCGCGTGGCCGAGCGGATTGCGGCCATCAACAGCATCGTCTCTGTTGGACTCGACCCCGATCCCGACCGCCTGCCGGCATCGCTTGCCGATCACGACCTCCCACGGTGGGCGTTTAATCGACGGATCATCGATGCGACCCACGAGCATGCGGCTGTCTACAAACCCAACGCGGCCTTCTATGAGGATCCGGACGGGTGGCGAGCGCTTGAGGAGACCATTGCGTACGCCCACGGCAAGGACGTGCCAGTCGTTCTCGATGCAAAGCGCGCGGATATCGGCAATACGGCGCGTCAGTACGCCCGGCTGCTTGATCAGGCCGATGCCATCACGGTCTCGCCGTATATGGGTCAAGACTCGCTTGCCCCCTTTCTTGATCAGTCTGATGCCGGGGTGTTCATTCTCTGTCGCACCTCCAATGCCGGGAGTGCCGACCTCCAGTCCTGCCGGCTCG
>CAZFMU010000308.1:0-1683 GCA_964520165.1 uncultured Salinarchaeum sp.
GCCGCCGGATCGCCTATCAGGATCTCTACCGCGAGGTCAACGAGATGGCGGCGGCTCTACAAGAGGTCGGCGTTGAGGAGGATGACATCGTCACCCTCCACATGCCGATGCTGCCGGAACTGCCGATGACGATGTTGGCGGCTGCCCGCATTGGAGCGCCACACTCGGAAGTCTTCGCCGGATTCTCTGCGGAGGCACTTGCCGAGCGGATTGACGACGCCCAAAGCGACGTTGTCGTCACCGTCGATGGGTACTACCGCCGCGGCGAGTTCATGCACCACAAACAGAAGGCTGATGAGGCGGTCGAGATTGCCGACCACGACGTTGATACCGTCCTGGTCTGGACCCGCCACGGCCCGGAGAACCTCCATGAGGACGCCCACCTCGAAGAGGGTCGTGACATCCTGGTGGACGATCTGCTGGCCGACAAGCGCGGGGCCCGCGTTGACCCCGTCTCCCGGGATGCCGAAGACCCGCTGTTTTTGATGTACACCTCGGGGACGACGGGCAAGCCAAAGGGCTGTCAGCACCGTACTGGTGGGTATCTCGCCTACGCGGCGGGCACCAGCCGGAATGTACTTGACATCAAGCCCGAGGACACCTACTGGTGTTCGGCGGACATCGGGTGGATCACCGGTCACTCCTACATCGTCTATGGTCCGCTCGCGCTCGGGACAACGTCGGTCATGCGCGAAGGCGCTCCCGACTACCCCGACAAAGGCGTCATGTGGGAGGTCTCCGAGCGGTATGATGTCGATATCTTCCACACCTCCCCAACGGCCGTGCGGATGTTCATGAAGTGGGGTGAGGAGATCCTTGATGACTATGACTTCGACTTCCGGCATCTCACGACTGTCGGCGAGCCCATTCAGCCGGAGGTCTGGGAGTGGTACTACGAGCATATCGGTGGCGGCGACGCCGTCATCGTCGATACCTGGTGGCAGACCGAAACCGGTGGCCACCTGATCACGAATCTCCCTGCACTTGAGGACATGAAACCCGGGAGTGCCGGCAAGCCGGCGCCCGGTATTGAGGCCGGGCTAGTCAACGATGAGGGCGAGGAGCTTGAACCGGCGACCGGGCAGGCGGGTAATCTGATCATCAAGCGTCCGTGGCCGGGGATGCTCCAGACGGTCTACGGTGACGACGAGCGGTTCATCGAGACCTACTGGCGGGACTTCTCTGACACCGACAGCAACGATTGGCGCGACTGGAATTATAAGGCCGGCGACGGCGCGGTCCACGAGCGCGACGGCTACTTCCGGATCCTTGGCCGTCTTGACGACGTGATGAACGTCGCGGGCCACCGGATCGGGACAATGGAACTTGAGTCGGCTGTCGCAGAGGTGCCCGAGGTGGCCGAGGCGGCGGTCGCCGCTCGCAACCACGAACAGAAGGGCGAAGTCCCGGACATCTACGTAACGCTTCGCGAGGGTGAGACCACCGGCGAGGAGATGCAGGCCGCCATCTACGAGGCTGTCGAAGACGAGATCGGCGCCTTCGCCCGCCCAGCGAACGTTTTCTTCACCGACGAGCTCCCGAAGACGCGCTCTGGAAAGATCATGCGCCGGCTGCTTGAGGACATTTCGAACGACGAAGAGCTTGGAAACACCTCGACGCTCCGCGATCCGAGCGTTCCCGAACAGATTCGCGAACAGGTTCACGGAGACTGATCACTCGGAG
>CAZFMU010000309.1:0-1637 GCA_964520165.1 uncultured Salinarchaeum sp.
GGTTATGACAGATTCAGTTACGATAACCAAAACACCTTTTATTCTTTGAATACTCCTAGGGGTGCATGGCAGTAAATGACAACCAATCCGCCGCAGAGCGCAAATCCGCAATCATGCAGCGACACGAACAGACCGCCCGGGAGGTGCTCCCCGACCACCGCGAGCTCTATATCGGTGGCGAGTGGTCCTCAAGCACCTCGGGAACAACCTTCGAGACACGCGATCCGACCACCGGTGAGGCGCTGGCAGAGGTCCAGGCCGCCTCCGAGGCGGATGTCGACCGTGCCGTCGAGGCCGCCTGGGAGGCGTATGACGAGGTCTATTGTGACTACTCGACGGCCGACAGACAGGCCATGCTTGAGGCCATTGCCGACCGCGTGGAGGCCAACAAGGAGGCCTTCGCCCGGCTAGAGTCGCTCGACAACGGCAAGCCGATCACTGAGGCCCGGATCGATGTCGGCCTCGTGATCGATCACTTCCGGTACTTCGCCGGAATCGTCCGGGGCCATGAGGGGGCGACTGTCGAGACCGACGACAGTCGGACCGTCCAGACGTTCAACGAGCCCTACGGTGTGGTCGGCCAGATTATTCCGTGGAACTTCCCGCTGCTCATGGCCGCCTGGAAGCTCGGGCCCGCCCTTGCCGGCGGCAACACCGTCGTCCTCAAGCCCTCCTCGTCAACCCCACTGACCGTTCTTAAACTAATGGAGGAGGCCGGCGATGTCATCCCCGATGGCGTGGTCAACCTGGTGACCGGCTTTGGCTCGGAGGCCGGCGCCGCCCTCGCCAACCACGATGGTATCCGCAAGGTCGCCTTTACCGGCTCGACCACCGTCGGTAAGGGCATCATGAAGAGCGCCGCCGACAACATCACCGACATCACCCTTGAGCTTGGAGGCAAGAGCCCGGTCGTCGTCTTCCCCGACGCCGACATGGAGACGGCCGTCGAGACCGCTATCACGGCCATCTTCTTTAACACCGGCGAGGTCTGCTGTGCGGGCTCGCGGCTGTTCGTCCACGAGGACATCAAAGAGGAATACCTCGACAGGCTGGCCGCCGCAGTCGACGATCTGACTATCGGCGACCCGCTGCTTGAGGAGACCGATCTCGGGCCGAAGGTGAGCGAGGACGAACTTGAGACAACCCTCGGATATATCGAGGCGGCCCGAGAGGCCGGCGCCAGCATCGTCGCCGGTGGTGACCAGCCCGATGACAGCGCGCTTGCGGACGGCTGCTTTGTCACGCCGACGCTCATCGACGATATCGATCACGACAGCGCGCCCGTCCAGGAGGAGATCTTCGGCCCGGTTCAGGAGGTCTTTAGCTGGAACGACTACGACGAGATGATCGAGCTCGCCAACGATGTTGACTTCGGACTTGCCGCCGGCATTCTCACCGAGAACCTCACGAAGGCCCACCAGTGTGCCCGGGACATCGAAGCGGGCACCATCTGGGTCAACACCTACAACGACTTCCCGGCCGGCCAGCCCTTCGGCGGGTACAAGCAGTCGGGCATCGGACGCGAGACGGCCAAGGTCGCTATCGACCACTACACGCAGACCAAGACGGTGAACTTCGCCCTGGAGTGATTGTGCGTATGCGCAGTTCGTTCGGTTCCTGAGGCCGCCACTCGGCGG
>CAZFMU010000310.1:0-1623 GCA_964520165.1 uncultured Salinarchaeum sp.
ACGCGATGATGCCCTACGCCGAGGGACTCGAGACCTTCGCCGAGTGGTTCGCCCAGCTGTGGGCCGAGAGTCTGGGTAAGGATGGTCTCGGACAGGTCCCGACCCGGGCACTCGGAGTGACCGACCAGCACTCACAGCTCCAGCTTTATCGGGCTGGCCCCCGCTCGATACTCGTCTCGACGGTCGCCCCGGAGACGCGCCCGTCGGTGCCGATTCCGAGTGCCGACCACGAGGCGCTGGCATATCTTGATGGGAGCGACCTCGGCGAGTTGATCGACGTTGAGCGGCGGGCGACCACGGCGAGTCTCGCCGCCGCTGGACGGCCGAGTGTCGAGTTGTCGATTGAGGCGATCGATCCACGTCCACTGGGACGGCTGTTCTACGCCATGGAGGCCGCCTGCATTCTCGCCGGCGAGCTGTATGGGGTTGACGCCTTCACCCAGCCGGCCGTCGAGTGGGGCAAGCGGGCAACAAGGGGGCTATTACGCGACGAGGATACCCCCGAGACGCGGACCGTCCGGGAGCGGCCGTCACTGCACATTGAAGCGGAGCGACGATCCTAAACACGTCCGGCCGTAGAACACGAGTATGGGATCAGGCCACGCCGATGCCGCTGGCGACGTCGACATTGGCGGTCGTCTACAGGCGGTCGGGATCGCGCTGTTGATCGGAGCGGCGGGCTATCTGTTCGTACAGGCGGCGTCGACCGTTGGGCTCGGGTTTCTGGGGTACGCCTTGGGGATGCCCATCGTTGCCGGCGGGTATCTACTGGCATCGGGACAGGACCGGTCGTTCGTCGACGTCACGATCCCCAGTCTTCGTGACCTGGGATACGTCGTCGGGGGGTTCGTCGGACTCCTGGCACTGTTGATCGTTCTCTCACAGGCCTATCAGTTGATCGGCACCACGCCAGCCGAACACGGTATTCAGGACTCCGCAAGCCAGGACCCGCAGTTACTGCTCTATCTCATCCCCATCGCGATTTTTCTGATCGGTCCATACGAGGAGCTCATCTACCGGAACCTCGTTCAGAAGCACCTCTACAGGGTATTCTCAAGGCGCAACGCCATTCTCGTCGCCAGCGGAATCTTCGCGTTGTTCCACTACCAGGCCTATGCAACCGGAAGTGTCACTTCGTTAGTGGTGGCTCTGGTAACGGTGTTTGCGCTATCACTGGTGCTCGGGTGGTTGTACGCCCGCACCGACAACGTGGTCGTACCGGCCCTCGTCCACGGCGTCTATAACGCATTGGTCTTCGGGGCGCTATACGTGAACCTGACCGGCGGCATATGACAGAAGGTTAGCGGAATCCCCCCGCTTCAGGGGTGGGTGGAGTCAAGAACCGGTCGCCGATCGTTTGCCTGTAGCATCACGAGGAGAATGCCTCGCGCTTCACGCCGAGGGGAATCAAGAAGACGACACGTGTTACGACAGAGAATTAGCTGATAGCAGGCGCTAGGCCCCATCCATCAACGAACACCGCAGTCCGCGCAAGCGGACAGGGATACAGCGCCGCCTTGGTTTCATACTGTGCCGTGGATGTACAACAGTGCCAGTCGAAGACTGAAACTGTGATGACAGCCAGTCATCGTCTCGGCGTAGCGCCCGAGAAGAACGGCGGTC
>CAZFMU010000311.1:0-1594 GCA_964520165.1 uncultured Salinarchaeum sp.
GCAATCTCTATGAAAGCTGGGGGAGTGCTCCCCCAGGCACCCAGGCGATGGTATTGTAACCATGACAGGCGCCAAGTACTACCGCCCTTGGTGGCGAGCCCAACCGCATTTGGGCGGGACCGACTAGCACGCTGAATGTAATGAGTATTTCGTTGCTGTAGCCGGACAATCGTCGGTTACTGACCGTCAGACCGGACGGTCACGGTTACCGTCTCCCGGTGGACTTCGTCGCCGACCTGCACCGATACCGGGAGCCGGACGACGGTTCCGTCGGACGCATCGGGCGTGCGGACGACAGTGGGGACGGTCCTGGCTGTCGGTGGCCAGCGCAGCCCCAGCGGTTGCAGGGCTGGCCCCATCGCCCGCTCTGTCGCGGTGTGCTGTGTATCCGATGGCGTGTCGACCGTCACCGTGGGCGAGGCAGCCATCGCCGACAGATTTGAGACGGTCGCACGAAGCACCATGTACTCGCCCGGCGCGGCGGCTGCCGGTGCCTG
The DNA here is from genome assembly GCA_964520165.1 of uncultured Salinarchaeum sp. Lineage (GTDB taxonomy): Archaea > Halobacteriota > Halobacteria > Halobacteriales > Salinarchaeaceae > CAZFMU01. The sequence continues at coordinate 498 of CAZFMU010000311.1, forward strand.
GATGTCGATCCTGTCGGCGAGTTCTGATGCTGACGTGTCGGTCTCGGCCGGCGGTTGCGCGTCCGCATCGTCGCCGGCCGGTGGCGGTGATGGGTCGATGACCGCCGGGTGTTGGATGGTCAGCCGATCAGGGTCGTCCGGCGTCGAGACCGTGACCGCCGCCGGTGTTCCCTCGGGGACCTCGGGGAGTGGCACTCGGCTGAGAATCGTTCCCTGGGTGACCTCCGTCATCGCCGTCCGCTCGAACGGCGTTGGCGCCTGCTGACTCGTGACTGACACCTTCACCCGCGTGCCGTCGGCCAGTGGCGTTGATCCCCCGATGACAGCCGTATCGCTGTCCAGCCGGATCGTGCCATTGGTGGTGTCCGCGAAGTCGATGGTTGGCTCGACGACCGGAATGGTGGCCGCTGCGGTGGTGCTCGCCCCGTTAAGGTACGGATAGGCCGCATCGGGATTGCCGTCGTTGAACGCTCCCTCGGCCGCTCCGAACGGCCCATGGACCGACGGGAGAGTCCCCTCGGCGCTTGGGGGGGCGTTCGGCCACTTCTCGGAGTCGTAGAACTCGAATCGCTCGTTCGTCGCGTCGTAGTGCAGGCTGACACGCAGCACTCGGTCCTCCGGTACCGAGCGTTCAAATGGGGCATCGGCCGTATCGATCCCCACCACCAGGCGGTCCTCGTCGCGGTAGTACTCCGCGTCGACCGTATCGGGAGCGGCTTCATCGAGTAACAGCTCGACGGACTGGTTCTGTCCCGTCGGATTGCGGGTGGTGATCTCAAAGGACACCCCTTCGCCGGCCCACCGGCCCGAGTCGTCCGTCAGGGTCACCAGGCGTTCGACGATGTCGACGTCGTCACGGTCGGCGTCGGCCTCCTCGGCGTATAGCGCCCCTTCAAGTCCAGGGGCTGTGAGCTGGGCAGTCAGGTAGTCACCGTCGACCACCGCCTGCGTATCGGCGCTTTCCGCATCGACAGGGGTCGTGGCGTCCTCGGCATCGTTTCCAATCGCCGGCTTCGTCTCGAATGAGACGTTACCGAGCGTCGGTCGGGTGAGCTGGATGACCGACGTTCCGACGTACTCGGCGGGTTCCGCCCGCC
>CAZFMU010000312.1:0-1566 GCA_964520165.1 uncultured Salinarchaeum sp.
CCGGGCGCCAAAACTCTACGGTGACGGCACCCAGACCCGGGATTTTACCCACGTCTCGGACGTGGTTTCCGCCATTGAGCGGACCGCAGAAGAACAGCTCCAGGGCATTTACAACGTCGGCACCGGCCGACAGATATCGTTCAACCAGCTCGTTGAGCTGCTCAACGACGTGCTTGACGCCGAGGTTGACCCGGAGTACGTCGAAAATCCAATCCCCGAGTCGGTCTACGTCCACGATACCATGGCGGACGCGACAAAACTCCGCGAGGCGACCGGGTGGGAGCCCCACATCGATCTTGAAGAAGGGCTCGAACAGGTATGTGATCCCTACCTGTAGTGATCGTTGATACGACAAGTGCGTGAGTTCGCCGCGCTACTGTATGGTCTCGCCCGGAACAGTCGGAGTGTGGGTTGCTGTTAGCGATCAGTCGGGACACTCCGTTCACAGAATATCGAGGCGGATGCCACGGGGCTTGCCCCCGAGACAGTTGACCGGGTGACCTACTGGAGCGCGCGGATGCCGAAGGCCGACATTGAGGCACCGCCGATGACCAGTGGAACGCCGAAGATCGCGCCACGGAAAATCAATACCGCGGCGGTAATCGCCGAGGCGCTGATGCCCGTCGTCGCGACTAACAGCGTGACGAAGACGGCTTCGATCCCACCGACGCCTCCCGGAAGTGGGGTGGCTCCCGCCAGGTTTGCCAGCGGAATAACGAACAGCAACACCGCGGGCGAGACAGAGTATCCGAGGGCTGAAAAGGCCATCAGCAGCGCCCCAACCTGAAACAGCCACCCCGTCAACGAAAGTCCGACGACAGCCGTCATCCGCCACCGACTGGCAGCCACGCGCTCAATGTTCTCGAAAAAGCGTTCCATCCGGTCGGTGAGTTCGGTCTCAAGCGTGTCGGCGTCGAGTTGTGCGATCCCGAACTCGCCTAGCCGTGGAGCAATGACCGGCGGAAGACGCTCGATGATCGCATAGCGATAACGCCAGACCAGCGCCAATACCAGCAGAATGGCGGCGATCAGTACGACAGCGGAACTGACGGCCGTCTCGATACGACTCTCGACAGCGGTCGTCGTGGCGTAGTAGCCGACGCCAACGAACACCAGCGATATCGACGGCACGACGTTCAGTACGTCGACACTCGCGATCCCGACCAGGCCCGTTTCATACCGCGAGTTGGACGCCTTCGAGATGAGCATCGCCGCAATCGGCTCGCCGCCAGCCTGTCCGAAGGGCGTGATATTGTTCGCGAAGAGGGCTCCAGCATAGACAAAAAATGCCTTGATCGCAGAGATCTCGACGTCGAGACTCTTCATGACGAGCTTTAGCATAATGCTCCACGCGCCGAGCCAACAGATCGCCATGCCGAAGGTCGCCACGACGTACGCCGGGGCAGCCGAGAGTAACGCCTCAACAACGCGATCGGCCCCGACAACCACGATGATGACCACGAGGATTGCGATCGCCACGAGTGCCCCGACGATCAAGGCCCGTCGCTGGTCTCCGTCCATGGGCGTGACACCCTGGGTTCGAGCAGGGTGGACTTGAAACATCTG
>CAZFMU010000313.1:0-1542 GCA_964520165.1 uncultured Salinarchaeum sp.
AGGAGTCCATGGAGATGAATAAGCTCCTGCTTCTTCATGATACGACTACCTGTTGTGGCTGCGGGGTTATATTATTACCTTGGCTATCGTTAACATGAGTCGTCGGTAAATCGTGCCACACGGCACCACCCCTCTATAAAGGGTTTTTCCGTCGCATCCCCAACCACACGTATGGACTACGACGAACAACTAGACCGGGCACTTGAGGCGACACCGGACATTGAAGCCGATTCTGAGCGGTTCGAGGTGCCAGACCCACAGGTGCGTCAAGAGGGGAACGTTACTGTCTATGAGAACTTCCAGGAGACGGTCAATCGACTGGGGCGGGATCCCGACCACGTGCTGCGAATTCTCCAAAATGAACTCGGCACAGCCGCCCAGATCGACGAAAGTGGACGCGCTCGGCTGACCGGAGAGTTCGCCGCCCGGCGTGTCAGAGATGCGATCGAGACCTACACCGAGCGGTTCGTCATCTGCTCTGAGTGTGGTCTGCCAGACACCCACCTCGAAGAGCAAAAGGGGACGCTGGTAGTCCGATGTGAGGCCTGCGGAGCGATCTCCTCGACCAGCGGATAACAGCTCCTACTGGTCGACCGTTACCTGCCAGGTCGTACTTGAGGAGTATCCCCACTTTTCGACGGTTGGCCCAATGTCGGTATCGACGAGTGCCGTCATGTTGGTGCCGACCTCTTTCGCTGAGAGTCCAACCTCTTCGGCAATCAGCCGGGACTTGAAGTATGTCTGATCCTCGGCGTGTACACGCAGGTAATCGAGAATCCGCTGTTGTTTCTCCGAGAGATCCCCCTGGGAGCCGTAGGCCGTCGCGCTCATACAGGTATAGCGGGGGCAGCCGTCGTCTTAGTGAGTTTGGTACACGCGACGAACCCGGTTTCGTCCTGTGATTTTCGGTTCACATCGGCGCAGGGGTAGCGGTGACACCGGCTCATTGGTACGAGCGTCAACAGGGCGTGAGGGACCAAAGTGCTTAAACGGGCTGCGACTGAATCGGTTAAAAGTCGAACGAGGGGGCGCTGATGGCCTCCGGACCTCCACACAATGAGCGATCACATCCACCCGCAGACGCGAACGAGCGAGCAGGAGACGGAATCGGAGGACGACCAGATCAGCTGTCCGGAATGTGGCGGCAACGTCGTCGTTGATGAGGAACATGGCGAATCCATCTGTCGGGACTGCGGCCTCGTCGTCGAGACCGACGAGATCGATCGGGGTCCCGAGTGGCGTGCCTTCGACGCCAAAGAGAAAGACGAGAAGTCCCGCGTTGGGGCGCCGACGACCAACACGATGCACGACAAGGGGCTATCGACCAACATTGACTGGCGCAACAAAGACGCCTACGGCAACTCGCTTGGGAGCAACCAGCGCGAGAAGATGCGCCGACTCCGGAAGTGGAACGAGCGGTTCCGCACCCGCGACTCCAAAGAACGGAATCTCAAGCAGGCCCTTGGCGAGATCGACCGGATGGCCTCCGCGCTCGGCCTTCCAGACAATGTCCGCGAGACTGCTTCGGTGATCTACCGACGC
>CAZFMU010000314.1:0-1534 GCA_964520165.1 uncultured Salinarchaeum sp.
TCGGTGACCTCAACAATACTGCCGTGATCGTCACCAACCAGGTGGCGTCGAATCCCGACTCGTTCTTCGGCGATCCCACTCAGCCGATTGGCGGAAACATTCTGGGACACACATCGACGTTCCGGATCTACCTCCGCAAGTCCAAGGGGAACAAGCGGATCGTCCGCCTCGTTGACGCGCCGAACCTGGCCGACGGCGAGGCGGTCATGCGGGTTGAGGAGGACGGGCTCAAGCCCGAGTGATCAGGCCGTCTCCGCACAGAAGCGCACGAAGTTCCGGAGAATTCGGAGACCGGTCTCGCCGCTTTTCTCGGGGTGGAACTGCGTACCGAAGATGGTCCCGGCCTCGTTCGCGATGATACTCGGGAAAGCAACGCCGTAGTCGGTCGTTGCGACGGTTGCGGTATCGTCGTCTGGGACGGCATAATATGAGTGAACGAAGTACGCGTACTGGCCGTCGATTCCCTCAACGAGCGGGTGCGAGCGTTCAACGGAGAGTTCATTCCAGCCCATGTGTGGGACGGTCTGACCGGCGGAAAACCGGACGTTGCGCCCGGGGATCAGGTCCAGCCCGCGAACATCACCCTGGCCGGCACGCTCGGCTTCCTCGCTTTCGGTCAGGAGCATCTGCATACCGAGACAGATCCCGAACAGCGGGGTCCCGTTCTGGGCTGCCGTTAGCAGGGCATCACGATAGGGGCCGGCATTCTCGACGCCCTCGCGGAAAGCGCCGACGCCGGGCAGGACGATCCCGTCGGCCGCCTGAAACTCCGCCGGATCGTCGGTAATACTCACGGTCGCGTCAGCCCGTTCGAGCCCGCGGGTCACGCTGCGAAGGTTGCCGAGACCATAATCGATGACGGCAATCGTCGCCAGCGACCCGTCCGCCGAGGATGTCGATGTCGATCCGCTCATGAGAGAAGGTTGGCGCGCACCGGCAAGTCAGTTTTCGTCGGATAACCACGGTCCCTCATGAACGTACATGATCGAAACTATTAATACACCCAACTCCAATGGACAATCATGATGGATCGGTTCACCGCAAACTACGGCATCGGCCAACTGAACCCCGAGGATACCCCGACATACGACGAGCGCGAACGGACCGCAATCGACGGTAAACCGCCGGCCACTCGCGACGGCCAGCAGGCCGCTGACTGAGGATTCGAGGACTTCTGTGAGGCGCACCGCTGCTGAGCGACAGCTCTCTGAGTGTCGACACCCAAGCGTTCTCTTTGATCCGGATGCCGGCCTCGCCGATGGCCAAAGGAACAGCAGGGGAAGTGCTGACGGTACCGTTGGATGATTCAGGCCGCGTTCGAGCAGCGCCGGTTGCGGCGCGAGAGAACCCGGTGTTGACGCGTCTGGTGTTTCGTTGTACTCGATAAGATAAGTTCCCGCGTCGAATTGCCACCACCGGCACTCGTCGTCAGCATTGCGATAACAGTCATTGAAGACACAGAAGCGTCATCACGAGAGGAATGCGGTGGCTCAGGTGAACCCCTCATCACACGGGGCTCAGCGGGGGTAACATC
>CAZFMU010000315.1:0-1527 GCA_964520165.1 uncultured Salinarchaeum sp.
CGGAGGTATCGACCGCAATCATCAGATCAAGCGGCTCAACCGTGGTATCAGGGAGATTATTGCAGTTGTTGTCGTACCACAGCGCCGTCCGCACCGTCTCGGCGAGGTCGGCTCCGGTATCGTCGGCGTCCTCGCCCTCGGGCTCGGTCGTGGTGTTATTCGCCTCTTGGAAGCCGTCTGGGGCGTTAATCCAGAGGTAGCCGTCGTTGTCACACAGGTGCGTGCTGAAGGTGATCTCGCCGAAGTCGCCGGGCTTGACGTCCTCAAGATTGACCAGCGGCGCCGCACTCCCATCTGAGAGGCGCGTGTCGTCGTTGTCGGTTCGGCCGGTCTGCTCGGTGGTTGGATCGCCGTCGGTGTACTCAGAGAGCGCCCCATCAAGATTGCCGAGCACCTCACAGGCGATGCGCGAGTCGGGAAACTCGACGAGTCCGTCGCCGTTGTCGTCGGGATAAGCCTCAAGCGCCGTCTGGGCCATGAACGCCGGGACATCCTCCTCGTTGACCCAGACGCCGTGGACACCGCGGGTCTCCTCGGTCGATCCGGCCGGAAACGGCCGGTACTCCGAATCTCCGTCGGGATCGGAGAAGAGGATGTCGAGATCGTTGACGATGTCCCCGCGGTAGTAGTGCTCCTCCCAGTCGATCTTGAGATCCAGCTCGCCAGCGACGAGTTCGTTGTTCTCGTATGCTTCCTCGTCACTGAAGAACGCCGTCGTCCCCAGCCCCGCCCCCGCCGAGGAGAGGCCGATGACGCCGAGCGCCGACAGTGCCGAACGCCGTCGGATAGTGAGATCGCGTGTCATGGTTGGTGCCCCCCAGGACGCGCCACAGTCAACGCGTCATTCGGTTGGGGATGCCCACCAACGGAGTCGAACCGTCGTGAGGCCGTGTGGGTCATAGCGGTCAGTTTCGTGTATCACCGCCCACCCTCTTGGCTAATCACCGCCTCTCAGGGGCTCAGTCATCGGTTACCCGCTGTAGGCGACGACTTAGCGCCCGACACCGGCCAGACCGAACGAAATAGCGCAGAACAGCGCCCACAGCGCAAGAATAACCGCTCCCTGTGGTGTGATAACCGGCTGTTAGCGGGGGCTCACACCGACAGCGATCGTTCCGGCTCCGGTCGTCCGGTCACAAACAGTAGACGACGGGGATCACCAGCGACCGGTCAATCAAAGGGACGCCCGTCGAGAGACAACCGGCCAGTAAGCGGTTGATAACTATGCGCTCCGGTCGTGTTAGTAGGACCAAGCCGGACCAACAGATGATCGGGACATCGCCCTCAGCGGCCGACGACCTCCCCGAGACAGAGATTCATGACATTCTCCGTAATGATCGGCGGCGAGACGTGATCCGGGTGCTCCAAGAGCACAACACGGCCGTCTCCCTGCAGCAACTCACCGACGAGGTGGCGATCCGCGAAACCGGTGAGACACCACCACCGGAGGGGACGCGCGACAGCGTGTATGTCTCCTTGCATCAGACCCATCTCCCGAAGCTTGACGACGCCGGAGTCATCGACTAC
>CAZFMU010000316.1:0-1522 GCA_964520165.1 uncultured Salinarchaeum sp.
CAGTATTACGCAGGAATCGATTTAGGATGAGTGACTGGATCGCAATCGGCGCACTTGCACTCGTCGCGATCGTGATCCCGCTGTCGATGATGGCGGTATCATGGTTGCTCCGACCGAGTGCGCCGACAAGAGACAAGCGCGCCACCTACGAGAGTGGGGAGGTGCCGACTGGACGGCCCGGGGGTCGATTTACCGTCCAGTACTACCTGGTGGCGCTGTTGTTCCTCGTCTTCGATGTCGAGACCGTGTTGATCTTTCCATGGGCCACCGTCTTCGGAGACGCGGTCGACACCGTCGGTGTGACCGCCGCCCTCCTCCCCGTCCTCGTCTTCATCGCCATTCTCCTGTTGGGGCTGGCGTGGGCGTGGCGGACCGGCGCGTTGCGCTGGGCCCGGAGCCAGATCGGGAGCGGCCGTCCACCACGGAGGGTTGAGTCATGAGCGGTGACCAGACTGATCGGCCGGCGGTCGACCCGACTGTCGAAGACGGTGCTACCGGATCGGGACTCGACGACCGGTTCAACTCGAAGCTGCGCTCGGCGCTTGGCGCCTCACCGTTTATCCTCACGAAGTTCGACAAGCTGATGAACTGGGCCAGGGGGTCCTCGATGTTCATGCTGCAGTTCGGGATCGCCTGCTGTAGCATCGAGATGATGCACACCTACTCGGTCAAGCACGATCTTGATCGGTTCGGCGCTGGTGTGCCGCGAGCCTCGCCGCGACAGGCCGATGTGATCATTATCCCGGGGACGATCGTCTCGAAGTTTGCCCCGCGGATGAAACGGGTCTATGATCAGATGCCCGAACCGAAGTTCGTCGTCAACATGGGGTCATGCTCGATCTCCGGCGGGCCCTTCCAGGAGGGCTATAACGTTGTCAAGGGGGCCGAGGAGGTCATTCCGGTCGATATCCACGTGCCGGGCTGTCCGCCTCGCCCCGAGGCGTTGATCTACGGCGTTGCAAAACTGCAAGAGCGGATCGCCAACGGCGAGTCGACGCCGGTCGTCGTCGAACCGTACGAGCTTGAGGAGTTTGCCGACCTTGACCGCGACGAGCTGATCGACACGCTCGCCGAAGAGATCGACGAGGATGACCTCGTCATGCGCTACGACTGGGTGGGATCGGCATGAGCACGTTTGAAACCCCTGATCGCGAACAAGAGGCCGATCCAGAGACGCTCCTTGAAGACCTGCTGATCGGCACCGAAGCACACCGCAACGCGCCCGGCGTTGTTATCCCGCCGAATGCTGTCCAGGAGGCCCTGACTCGCTTGCGCGAGGAGGCAGGGTACGATCACCTCTCGACGGTGACCGCCCAGGAGTACGCCGACCGCTTTGAGGCGATCTATCACTTGCGACGGTTCGCGGATCCGACGGATGAACTCAGCGTGGTTGTCCCGACATCGAAGGAAGACCCAACGATCGAAAGCGCCGCTCCGGTCTTTCGAACGGCCGACTGGCACGAGCGCGAGGCCTACGACCTGATGGGGATCACCTTCGAGGATCACCCCGACCTCCGACGGA
>CAZFMU010000317.1:0-1518 GCA_964520165.1 uncultured Salinarchaeum sp.
CTTCACTCGGTCGGTTCACGGTGAATTTCCCGGCCAGCCGCCTCGCGGCGACTTCCTCTATCCTCCGAGGAGTCAGCTCCTCTCATTGTATGCTATCGCATATCGAGTGACGGTATAAACCCCACGGTCTTTTGTTTGGATCACCTCATGCGAACGCGGTCGCCGACGGCAACATCTGCGGCAGCACCGGCCGGCAACTCGATGACGGTGTCAGCCCGTGCGCCTGCCAGCCCACGCCACGGCGCGAGGGTTCGGACCTGTGTTACCTGATTCCCGACACACCAGATGACGTCAATTGCCGCCCGAACGCCGACCGTATGGATGTGCCGTGTGCGTGCACTGGTGAACGAAAACACCAGGGCGTGGCTGGCCTTTAGCCCTTGCCGCCCGATTAACCCAATCGCCCGGGCAACCCAGGTGTCCGCAATATGGACGGTCTCGGCGAGTGTCGTCTCCTCGCCGTCGGCCGGGGTGTGTCGCAGAACGTGGGATGATTCCGCCCCGATCATGTACGGGTGGATGGCGCCGGCAACGGGGATATGTCTGGCGTCACGCTTAGTGTCGAAGACGCGTGAGACCTGTCATGACCGACGATACCTCCGGTCCGGCTGTCGGGGTTACGGATCCGTACGCCCACGTCGATCGGTGTGACTTTCTGACCGACGATGGCCGGTGTCGGTTCGCCCTTGAGCGACGGGCGGATGATCCACCGTTCGCGGCCGCGCGTCAGGCTGAGGACTACCGGTGTCCGGTTGTCGATCCCGACCGATGGGAGTGGCAGGACTGTCCGAACTTTCGAGCAACCGCCCCCGCCCGGGAATGTGCCCGGTGTGGACTGCGCGCTCGGCCGGATCGGATCGCTGGCGCGCATCCGTTGATAGAGGAGCATCACCTGTCGTATCCCGAGGACGGCCACGAGATCACCGTCGGACTCTGTCGCTGGTGTCACGCCCGAATCCACCGGTCAGGGGCCCGGATCGACGATGATGTCGAGCCACCAGCTGACGCCGTGGCGGCTCGAGAGGCGCGCCTGGAGCGCGAACGCGACGAGGCCGCATTCGATTCTGCTGCCGATCGGTATGATCCTGACCTGCCGTAGTCGATCGACTCCTATCGATCGATGATATCTCCAATCCGTCGGGGCTCTCCCTCGATCTCCGGGTGTTCGGCGACGAGTTTGAGCACCTCGTGGTCCGTTGTGTCCTCGTAGGTCTTCTGTGTCGCCTCCTCGATGAGGTCCCGCTCAAGACGAAACTCGATGCCCTCGTAGACGACATCGACCCCCTGCTCATCGAACGACAACGTAGTCATACTGTTAGGTTGGGGATGCCGGAGTAAAAACACCGCGTACTTCGCGTCACGATACTTATTTAATCGGACCGCACATCGCCGGACGAGATTGATCCGTGGCGGGACTTGAACTCTACATACCAGCCGAGACGGTCGTTGAAGAACGGGACTTAGTCGTCCCCGGCGATGCCATTCTCTGTGATAGTAGTACGATCGACCTTGGAGTGC
>CAZFMU010000318.1:0-1504 GCA_964520165.1 uncultured Salinarchaeum sp.
TAGACGTGCTTGCGGAGCGCGGGCTCGCTGAACTGGTGCGCGCTCAGTATGATCTCCCGTGACGACATAAGACGGTCTCCTCACGACCGTCGGGACGAATCCCGTCAATGGCTCGGACGGTCGTGATATCCCCCATCAGGCGGAACGATTTAATCCCATTCGACCCATGGCAATCTGATGACCGCTGTGTCGGGGGCTGCCCTCATCGGCGTTGCAACGATCTCCTGTCTGGCAATGGCATGGGTTCTCGGGGCCAGCAGCAACTCGCCCCCGTTTGCTCCGGCCATCGGCGCCAACGCCGTCTCAACCATGCGGGCAGCGTTTCTGGTTGGCGTGCTGGCAAGTCTTGGCGCCCTTATTCAAGGTGGGAGCATCTCGGAGACCGTCGGGAGCGAGCTCATCAACGGCGTCACGATTTCGCCGCTCGCAGCGACCGCCGGACTGCTCACTGCCGCGACGTACATTGCTGTCGGGGTCCACACCGGGTATCCAGTTCCGGCCGCCTTCGCGGTCACCGGCGCCATGGTTGGTGTCGGACTGTCACTCGGTGGTACGCCGGCGATGGATACCTACCGTCGTCTCGGCACCTTCTGGTTGGCCGTGCCGATTGTCTCAAGTTCGCTGGCCTTTCTCACCGCCACGCTGTTGCGTCATGATCGGGTCCCTGAGACGGTCGGAGTGCCGCTGCTTGCCGGGTTCGTAAGCGGTGCCCTCGCCCACATCCGGCTCACGGTCATTCCTTCCCCGCCAGGGGTGAGCCAGGGGACGGTCGCGGGCTACGCCGCCCGAACCCTCGGACCGACAACGGGGAGTCCGCGTGTAACCGCAGCCGTGACGACCGGTATCTTCGCGGTTGCCGGCTTCTGGCTGATGCGCCAACAGGTCAGCCGGTCAGTCACCCGTGGAATCCGACGGTTTCTGCTTTTGCTCGGTGCGATTGTTGCATTCTCTGGCGGCGGGAGCCAGGTCGGACTCGCTACCGGGCCGTTGGAGGATCTCTTTGTGACCCAACTCCGGTTGCCGACGATCGTCCTCCTCGGTATTGGCGGGCTGGGGATCCTGTTTGGCGCTTGGATGGGGGCGCCGCGGCTTCTTCAGGCGACTTCACGAGAGTACGCCGAACTCGGGGCTCGCCGGTCGATCGCTGCACTCGTTCCGGGGTTCATCATCGCCCAGACGGCCATTGCACTCGGCATTCCGATCTCGTTCAACAATATCGTGATCTCCGCGGTGACCGGCGGCGGGCTCGCTGCCGGGTCTGCTGGCGTCTCAAGGCACAAAATCGCCGTCACGCTCGTTTTCTGGGTCGTGACACTCGTCTCTTCGGTCGTGATTGGCTTTGGCGTCTATCGCCTGCTCACGACCCTCCTCGGGGTCACCTGACGGTCGCAATGCGACGTGGTACCTGGCTCGGGCGACGGTGAGTGATCCGCGCTAGGATCGACACGAGAACGGCTCCTCTTATCCGGGATACACGTTGAGCGCCAAACGACTGCGGCGGTGC
>CAZFMU010000319.1:0-1503 GCA_964520165.1 uncultured Salinarchaeum sp.
TATAATATGAGCGGACGCGCATCAATCGCCCCCGACGGTGAGTCTAAAGATCGTACTTGTAGGTCGCGTTTTCGGCGTCAATCCCGAAGTCCTCGGCATCCTCAGTAGGGTCGGACTCGGTAGACTCCGGACCCGCCGACTTGAACCGCTCACGGAGCCGCTCAGGCATCTCGAAGGTGTCAACGGCGATCGCCACGGCAATCGCGTCCTTCTGGTCGTCGCGGACGGTTTCAAGGGTGTCTTGTAACACCGGTGGGAGTTCCTCGGTTGGCACTGGCGTGAAGCCGAACTGGGTGAAGTACTCGGGCTGCTCCGTCAGCGCGTAGAGACGATCAAAGCCGGCGTCGCGTGCCGTCTCGACAAGTCGTTCGAGAACGTGGGCCCCGACACCCTGGGACCGCCAGTCCGCAAGGACCCCGACGTTCCGTACCTCACAGACTGCCGGATCGGCGTCACGGTGGACGTGGATCCGACCAAATCCGGCCTTATCGCCGGTGGTTTCATCCACCGCCACAACATAATCGCGTGACCGAAACGCCGGGTCCGGGAGCGACAACTCTTCGAGCTGATCGAGTAGCCACGCCTCGTCCCGATTCTTTGCGTCCCGGACGTACATACACGACCATACGGCACCCGCAGCAATAGGCGTTTGGTCGTTAGTTTGTCGCTGTTGTCACCGACCCGTGGTTAATATTCGTTCCGAGGACAGAGAAGAACTCGGACAGCCACTCGGGATGGTCGGGCCACGCCTGGGCGGTGACCAGGTTTCCATCACGCGTGACCTCGTCGGTCCACTCGGCCCCCGCCGCCTCGATATCCGAACGGAGGGCGGGATAGGCCGTACAGGTCCGGCCGTCAAGGACGTCCGCTGCCGACAGGATGAGCGGCCCGTGACACAGCGCAGCGACGGGCTTGTCGGTCTCAAAAAAGTGGCGAACCATCTCAAGGACCGCATCGAAGGTGCGGAGGTACTCCGGGGCACGACCGCCTGGCAGAACCAGTCCGTCGTAGTCAGCCGGATCGACAGCTTCGAAGTCGTGTGTGAGCTCGAAGGCGTGCCCTGGCTTCTCGGTGTAGGTCTGGTCACCCTCAAAGTCGTGAATCGCCGTTTTACAGACGTCACCGGCCTCCCGGTTTGGACAGACGGCATGGACGTCGTGACCGACCGCCTGTAACGCCTGGAACGGCACCATCGTCTCGTAGTCCTCGGTAAAATCGCCGACGAGCATGAGCAGATCGTGTGGGGGCATGGGAACTACACCCGCAGAATATGTCCGGACGACAATAAATGTCGGTCCCGGGCTACAGGGAATTCTTGATCCGATCGAAGAACCCCTGCTCGACCTCAATATCCTCGCCACCGGCCTCGGCGAAGGCCTCAAGCGCCTCGCGCTGGGTTTCGTTGAGCGATTCGGGGGTGACGACCTGGACGGTGACATAAAGATCTCCAGAGCCCCGTCGTCGCAGTCGCGGCATGCCCTTGCCGCGGAGTCGGAACGTCTC